>JAHZFC010000087.1 GCA_019421525.1 Clostridiales bacterium | reverse complement strand
CAACCAGGACCTCCACCAGCTGATCAACGAGGGAAAATTCCGGAAGGATCTCTATTTTCGACTCAATGTGATCCCAGTGTTCCTCTCCCCCCTCCGGGACCGGAAAGAGGACATCCCCGTGCTGGCGGACTACTTTTTGCAAAAGTGCTGTGCCAAATATGACAACATCAAGGATTTCACCAAAAGCGGCCTAGATGCCCTGCGGGCCTATGACTGGCCGGGCAATGTCCGTGAGCTGGAGAACATCGTGGAGCGCCTGGTGGTCTGGGGGACCAGCGAGCACCTGAGCCGGGACGACATCCTGATGGTCACCCGGTTTGACCGGGAGACGCCCCTGCGCTGGTTCGAGCCGGAGCACTCCACCCTTGCGGAATTGGTCCAGGCTGTGGAGACCGACGCCATCCTTCGGGCCATGCGGCACCACGGCTCCACCCGGAAGGCGGCGGAGGCGCTCGGGATCTCACAATCCGCCCTGATGCGCAGGCTCAAAGACTACAAGATCTACCGGGATCCAACGGTATAAAGGTGAACCAAAAACAATTCGGAAGAAATATAGAGATATCTGATAGAAAGGCAAATCCGAACCATTTATGATTCGGACTTGCCTTTTTCTGCACCAGTTCCAAGGCCCACAGAGGATGTACCCGCCAGAAAAGAAATTCTTTTTTGAGACGCCCCAACACTTTGACGAAAAAGCGGGAGGTTTTGGCATCGGATCTGCATAAATAGTAAACAGGAACACGATCGTGGGCACAGCCCAAAAATTGTCCTGTGTTTGTTCCCGGCGGACGATCAGCAGGAAAGTGGGCGGCCCAAGCCCCGGGCCCGGGAGGAGGAGCGGGGCTGGCCGACGGACGGAGGAGATGAGATGATATGTCAGAAGTGATCCTGGAGGTCCAGAACCTAAAGACCTACTTCTACAACGATGGCAAGGAGCTGCGAGCTTCCGACGACCTTTCCTATGAAGTGCATAAGGGGGAGTGCGTGGCCATCATCGGGGAGTCCGGCTCCGGAAAGACGGTGGAGGCGCTGTCTATCCTGCGCCTGATCCCCTATCCACCTGGACTGATCGTGGGTGGAAGGATCTTGTTTCATGGTCAGGACCTGCTTCAGATGTCCGACCAGGAGATGCGGCAGATCCGGGGCAGCAAGATCAGCATGATCTTCCAGGAGGCGTCTACCGCACTGGACCCTGTGATGACCATCGGCAATCAGATCGCCGAGTCCCTGCGCATCCATAAGGGCATGAAAAAGAAAGAGGCGCTCCAGAAGGCGGTGGAGCTGCTGCGCCGGGTGGATATCCCAAACCCGGAGCAGCGGGTCAAGCAGTATCCACATGAGTTCTCCGGCGGGATGAAGCAGCGGGCCATGATCGCCATGGCCATGAGCTGTGACCCGGAGATCCTCATCGCTGACGAGCCCACCACCGCCCTGGATGTCACGGTCCAGGCCCAGGTGCTGGAGCAGCTCAACAAGCTGCGTCAGGACTCAGATACCGCGCTCATCATCATCACCCATAACCTGGGGGTGGTGGCCCGGTATGCGGATACGGTGAAGATCATGTACGGCGGAAAGATCGTGGAGTCAGGCACGCCCTTTGACATCTTTGAAGACCCCCACCACCCCTATACCATCGGCCTGGTGCGGGCGGTGCCCCGTCTGGACCTGCCCCGAAGCCATGGGCTGCACACCATCCCCGGCGAGCCCCCGGATATGAGCCGTATCCCCGAGCAGTCCTGCGCCTTCGCGGCCCGCTGCCCCTATGCCACGGAGGAGTGCCGCGCCCAGAGGCCGCCCTTGGTTCCGGTGGGAGAGGGGCATGAGTGCGCCTGTTTCCACATGGACCAGACCAAAGCGGAGAGGGAGGCGTTGGTATGAGCGTAAAGATCAAGCCCCGGCCCTATCATGACAAGGTGACCACAGCGGATATGCCCATCGGAGAGGACGTCAAGGCGATCCTGGACGAGCGCATCCGCACTCAGACGCCGCCGAAGCATGATTTGGATGAGCCCATTCTCAGCAACCTGCCCATCCTGACGGTGAGCGACCTGAAGATGCACTTCCCGGTCCGGGGCGGGCTGCCCGGCCAGAAGCGGGCAGTGGTCAAGGCGGTGGACGGGGTGTCCTTCCAGATCAGGAAGGGGCAGACCCTGGGCATCGTGGGCGAGTCGGGCTCGGGCAAGTCCACCATTGGCAACTGCGTCATGCGCAACTATGTCCCCACTGCCGGACAGATCACCTACAACGGCAGGGATATCACCCATATGGGCAAAAAGGACCTGCGCCATCTCCACCGGGAGCTGCAAATGATCACCCAGGATCCCTATGCTTCCCTGGATCCCCGGATGACCGTCCATGAGATCATCATGGAGGGCCCGCAGCTGCACAAGATCGCGGGCAGCAAGGCCGAGCAGCTGGAGCGCTCGGCCCAGATGCTGGAGCTGGTGGGGCTCAACCCAGCCTTCTCCAACCGCTATCCCCACGAGTTTTCCGGCGGCCAGCGCCAGCGCATCTCCATCGCCCGCTCCCTGGCCATGGACCCGGCTTTCATCATCTGTGATGAGATCGTGTCCGCCCTGGACGTGTCCATCCAGGCCCAGATCGTGGGGCTGATGATGAAGATCCAGGAGGAGCTGGGCCTGACCTACATCTTCATCGGACACGACCTGTCAGTGGTCCGGCATATCTCCAACAATGTGGCGGTGATGTACCTGGGGAAGATCATGGAGCTGACCGGCAGCGATGAGCTCTATGAGCATCCCCTGCATCCCTACACCCAGGCCCTCATCTCCGCCGCTCCCATCCCAAACCCCACGGTGGACCGGGCTCGGGAGCGCATCCTGCTGGAGGGGGACCTGCCCAGCCCCATCGATCCGCCCCGGGGCTGCAACTTCTGCACCCGGTGCAAGTACGCCGACGAGCGCTGCCGTACAGAGGAACCGGCCTTCGTGGATGTGGGCAACCAGCACTTTGTCGCCTGCCACAAGGTCACCGCGAAAGGAGGGGAGCACTGATGGTGCCGATCATCATACTGCTGTGCGTCGTGGCCCTGCTGGCTTTCCTGACGGTGATGACCTACCGGGGCAACGGCATGGCCCGGTATGCCCTCAAACGCATCCTGCTGCTGGTCCCCACGGTGCTGCTGGTGTGCGTCATCGTGTTCATCCTGCTGAGGGCGGTGCCCACCAGCGCGGTGGACTACATGGTCTACCAGTTCCAGACCGCCGGCATCACGGTGGACGCGGCCCAGGTGGAGCACATGCTGGGCATGGACCGGCCCGCCCTCATCCAGTTCTTTGACTGGTTCTTCGGTATCTTCCGGGGGCGACCTGGGGGACTCCCTGTTCCAGACAGAGAGCGTCTGGGCCATCATCTCCCGCCAGCTGCCCGTGACGCTGGAGCTGGGCATCCTGACCCTCATCTTCTCCAACCTGATCTCCATCCCCCTGGGCATCTACTGCGCCGCCCGCCAGGACAGCATCGGGGACTATGTCATCCGCACCATCAGCGTGCTGCTGCTGTCCCTGCCGGTGTTCTGGCTGGCCACCATGGTGCTGGTCTACCCGGCCAAGTGGTGGGGGTACGCGCCGCCCATGACTTATGTGAGCTTTTTCCAGGACCCGGTGGAAAATATGCGCATGTTCCTGGTGCCCTCCATCCTGGGCGCCCTGACCCAGGCGGGCATGCAGCTGCGCACCGTGCGCACCATGACGCTGGAGGTCATGCGCCAGGACTATATCCGCACCTGCTGGGCCAAAGGGGTGGGGGAGAAGCGCACCCTGTTCGTCCACGCCCTGCGCAACTCCATGATCCCCATCATCACCATGATCGGCGGCGCGGTGGCGGGCATGATCGGCGGCTCCGTCATCCTGGAGACCATGTTCAACATGCCCGGTATCGGCGCCCAGGTGGTGTCCGCCCTGGACACCCGGGACTACCCCCTGGTACAGGGCTGCGTGCTGGTATTCTCCATCTTCGTGATGGCCGTCAATCTGCTGGTGGATCTGGCCTATAAGTGGATCGATCCCCGCGTGGAACTGGACTGAGGAGGTGTTGGTCGTGAGCAAACAGGAAGGTATCAAACCAAAGAAGCACAGATCGTCCTTTTTGAAGGAGCTGTTCAAGACCAAGCCCCTGGCGGGCATCGGCCTGATCATCCTGATCGCGCTGGTGCTGGTGGCCATTTTCGCCGATGTGCTGGCACCCTATCCCATGGTGGATGGCCAGATGTCCACCAGCGTCATCGATAAGCTGGAAAACCCCTATTTCATGCTCAACGCCGAGGAAAAGGCAGAGGCGGTGGAAAAGGGCAAGGTGTTCCTGCTGGGCACCGACGGCCTGGGCCGTGACCTGCTGAGCTATCTCATTTACGGCGCGCGGACCTCCGTCATCCTGTGTATCGCCTGCACCATCCTGTCCACCATCATTTCCACCATCATCGGCGTGAGCAGCGCGGTGCTGGGCGGCGGCTATGACCTGCTGGTCCAGCGCCTGGTGGACGCGTGGCAGTGCATCCCCTCCATGCTGATCCTGCTGATCCTCATGGTGCTCATGGGCAACGGCATGCCCCAGATGATCATCGCCATCTCGGTGCCCGGCGGCATCGCCGGCTCCCGGATCATTCGTTCCGCAGCTATGGGGGTAAAGGACGCGGGATATGTGAAGATGTCCCAGATGCTGGGCTCCAACCCCCTGTGGGAGATGGTCAAGCACGTGCTGCCAAACATCATGCCCATCATCATCATCAACATGGCCGGCTCCCTGGGCGGCGTGGTCATGATGGAAGCCTCCATGAACTTCCTGGGCTACGGCGTGGATGTGGGCACCCCCTCCTGGGGCTACCTCATCACCAACCAGGGCCGGGACTTTATGCTGATCCACCCCCTGCTGGCCATCGCCCCGGGCGTGCTCATCGCCCTGATGGTCTTTGCCTCCGCCATGTTCGGTGACGGCGTCCGGGACGTCCTGGATCCCCGACTCAAGGGCGGCGTGGGCAGCTACAGCAGCAAGAAGCTGCGCCGTGCGGCGCAGCGCCTGAGCCGCAAAAAGGCGGCCGCCGAGTGACCCTGTCATGCCCGGCGGAAAGAGCGCCCCAGACGGGAACTTGCCGCCGTGTAAATGAAAAAACTATGAAGGAGAGAATGAAACGTGAAAAAAGCAAAACGCCTCGTCTGCCTGCTCCTGACCCTGGCCATGGCCCTGTCTCTGGCCGCCTGCGGCAGCCCCGCGCAGTCCGAGTCCACCCCCGGCAACTCTCAGGACCCCGCCCCTGAGCAGTCTGACAGCGCCGCCCCCACCCCCACCAGCACCGAGCCCCAGTACGGCGGCAACCTGACCGTCTATTTCCAGGAGTTCTACAACGATTATGACCCCTCTGTGGCCGACATGCGCAACTACAACCTGTGGTATGAGCCCCTGTTCGGCATCGACTGGGCCCGGGAGGACAGCAGTGAGATCTACACCACCGAGTACCTGACCATGGACTGGATGACCGGCCAGATCGCCGACAGCTACACCTTTGAAAACGGCGACCTCACCGTCCAGATCCGGGATGACGTGTACTTCCAGGACAAGGAGCCCTACAACGGCCGTCAGCTGGTGGCCGAGGACGTGAAGTGGTCCTATGACCGGCTGCTGGGCACCGGCTCCGGCTATGACACCCCCTATGAGTGCATGAGCCCCTGGGCCGACCTGCTGAACATGGTGGAGTCCATCGAGACCGACGGCGACTTCACCGTCATCTTCCATTTCAACACCGACTCTGAGCAGGCGCTGAACAATTTCATGATCAACCAGGTCATGATCGCCGGTCACGAGTGGGATGAGCTGACCGCCGAGCAGAAGGCCGACTGGCACTACGCTGCCGGCACCGGCCCGTACATCCTGGAGGAGTATGTGCCCGACTCCCACATGCTGCTGGTGCGCAATGAGAACTACTATGACTACGACGAGCGCTATCCCGAGAACAAGCTGCCCTATCTGGACAGCATCACTCTCCAGCTGGTGGCCGACTCCACCCAGGTGCAGACCCAGTTCATGGCCGGTAACCTGGACGTGGTGGCCTGGGGCGGCAACGTGCTCACCCGGACCGAGGCTGAGATCCTGGAGGAGTCCATGGCCGAGGGCAGCTACACCCGCTATGACTACGCCTCCGCCCCTGTGGGCATCGGTCTGAAGCTGACCCACCCCGCCCTGGCCGACATCAACGTGCGCAAGGCCATGCAGATGGCGGTCAACTCTGAGGAGATCTACACCGAGTACTTCGGCTATGAGGACATGGACCTGAATATGCCCGGCGTGTGGTCCCTGGTCACCCAGTACAGCAGCGCCGACGAGTGGAGCCAGGAGCTGAAGGACTCCTATTACAAGTACGACCCCGAGGGGGCCAAGCAGCTGCTCACCGAGGCCGGCTATCCCGACGGCTTCACCTTTGACGTGACCATCTTCGGCGCCCTGGACGCGGACCTGTTCCAGCTGGTGGCCGACTACCTCAAGCAGAACCTGAACATCACCATGAACATCGCCATCGCCAACTCTCCCCCGGAGATGCAGCAGATCGGCAAGGACCTGACCAATCAGACCTCTATCTTCGTCTCCGGCGGCTACTCCCGTACCGCCCAGGTCCAGGCCTACTTCACCACCGACGGCAGCGAGAACTCCACCGCCGTCAGCGACCCCACCTTCGACCAGATGGTGCAGGATTTCAACAATGCCACCACCATGGAGGAGGCCGAGCGCATCGGCAAGGAGATGGATACCTACTGGGCCGAGCAGCATTGGTGCCTCTACCTGGGCGGCGCTGAGATCATCAGCACCTTCATCTCCGGCCGGGTGGGCGGTTACACCGGCGAGCGCCTGTTCAAGAACTGGAACGCCAACCAGATCCTGGCCCGCATCTGGGTCACCGACTGATCGGACATCGATCCTAAAACGCGGCGGGGCCCTCGCCCCGCCGCGTTTCCCAAAGGAGGCATCAGCCTATGGCTTATATCATTGACAAACACTGTTCCACCTGCCACTATTGCTACAACGAGTGCCCGGTCCACGCCATCCGGTTCGTGGGCGTGGAATACGCCATCGACCAGGACAAGTGCATCGGCTGCGGCAAATGTGAAAAGGTGTGCCCCGCCGGGGCGATCACCAACACCGAGGCGACCAAGCCGGAGCCCCACGACCTGCGCACCGTGAGGTGCGACGCCGTGGTGGTGGGGGGCGGCGGGGCCGGCCTGGTAGCCGCCGTCCGCTTTGCCGAGCTCACCGGGAAGCGGGTGGTGGTGCTGGAGAAGGCCAAGAAGCCCGGCGGCAACACCACCCTGGGCCACAACTTCATCCTGCGCTCCTCCAAGGTCCACGCCGCCGCAGGCTATCCCGACCACCGGGCCGAGCACGCCCAGCGGCTGTGGGAGAGTGCCAAGGACCAGCTCAGCCGGGACCTGGTGTACAAGGCCACCTATGCCGTCACCGACATGTTCGACTGGCTGTACGACCACAGCGATTTGAAGGACCACATCCAGCTGGTCCGGTTTGCTGACGTGGACCCGGGCATGGCCGCCTTCATGTCCTGGGGGGCGGAGGCCTATGTGGACTTCCCCAAGCGCATGGCCAACGTCAAGTCCACCGACCACTCCATGGGGCCAGGCTGGATGGGCACCTTCGTGGTGGAGTCCATGCTGGCCCGGTGCAGGGAGCTGGGGGTGACCATCCTTACCGAGCACGCCGCCAAGAAGCTCCTGCTGGATGACAGCGGCGCCTTCCGGGCCGTTCTGGCGGACGACCCCGGCGGCCAGACACTGGTGGAGGCCAGGTGCTGCCTGCTGGCCTCCGGCGGGTTCTCCAACGGGAAGGATATCATGGACCGGGTGCTGCCCGCCTTCAATGAGGGCTTTCCCACCCACACCTTCACCATGGCCGCCAACACCGGCGACGCCATCCATATGGTGGAGGAGATCGGCGGGGCCATCGACTTAAAGCATGTGAAGATCCCCCTGTTCGGGCCCACCCACCATCCCTTCGCGTACAGCTCCGTGTGCCTGGCTCGCTGTCCGGAGATGGTGATGGTGAACACCCGGGGAGAACGCTTCACCAATGAGGGGGACCCGGGAGACCCGGGCCGCCATGTGGGTCCCATGGAGAGCCAGCCGAACAAGATCGGCTGGGCCGTGGTGGACGCCCCCACCCTGGAGCTGCTGGGCGATAAGCTCATCCACGGCGATATGGCCGGCCCGCCCGTGGACGAGGAGTGCATGCGCCCCTGGCGGGAGCAGCTGGAGGAGGAGTGCACCTTCGACCTGGCGGCCAAAAAGGCGGATACCCTGGAGGAACTGGCGGAAAAGACCGGGGTGGACAAGGAGGGCTTCCTGGCCCAGATCGCCCGGTACAACGCCGACTGCGCCGCCGGACAGGACAGCCAGTTCGGCAAGGCGGCCCAGTTCCTGCGCCCGGTGGAGCAGGGGCCCTTCTACGCCCTGTTCCTGTCCCGGTTCAACGAGGGGGCCGAAGGCGGCGTGGTCAACGACGACGACCTGCGGGTGCTGGACCGGGGCGGCAAGCCCTTCCCCGGCCTGTACACCGCCGGAGACTGCTGCCGCGGCCTGCTCAAGGAGAGCGACGAGGGCGGCAAATTCGGCGAGATGGGCTGGGCCATGGCCAGCGGATTCCTGGCAGCCCAGGAGATGGCCGGTTATTTGGACGACCGTGCCTGATCGAAAGCAAGAGCAGTCTTTTTCGCCGGAAGCCCCTGCAGTGCAAGGACCTTATGGCCGCCTGAAAAAGTCCGCGGCAGGCTGACCGCAGAGATCCCGCAGACATCTTTCCATCAGAATACTTGAGGGGCATCCCCGTTTGCGGGGATGCCCCTCAGCTTGTCGAAAAAGCCTCGCAGAGTTCGCGCCGGCCGGCGCGAAGAGATACAAATCCGTTTTCGGCCGCGGCGTGTACGTGGACGAAAACACTTCTCGGCCCGCAAACGTGGGAACAGGCCGTCTCTGACGGACAGTGAGTGCGCTGCAGCGGGCCGCTTTCGCCGGGGATGGGGCTTCGTCCCCGGCGAGAGACTGTCGAAAATACTTTTTCGACAGTCTCAAGCACGGCGCAGGCCCCTATGTGGGCCTGCGCCGTGCGTTAAGGAAGGGATGGGATCATTCCAGATAGTCATCCACGTTCTCAGCGGTGACCAGATAATAATCGGTGTTCTGGTTGTACTCGGCGATCTCTTCTCCGGCCAATACTTTTTGGGCCACCTCGATGGCCTTGTCAGCCATCATCTCGGGGGTCTGATAG
>JAHZFC010000086.1:4978-9515 GCA_019421525.1 Clostridiales bacterium | reverse complement strand
CTATTAAGCCATTTCCCATTTTATAATTTTAAGCCGTAAAAATGCACTAACTCTTAACTAGAAATGGCTGTTTTCGGATATGGTAAGTTCAACCGAAAGTGAGGTTGGACATATGAAAGACAAAATTCATCTCAGTATCCGCATGAACAGCGAACTGCACGACAAATTTCAATATGTGGCCACCTACGAGGGCCGTTCCATGAGTGGGCAGGTACTGTACCTGCTCAATCAGTGCGTTCGGGAGTTCGAACAGGAGCACGGTCCCATCGCCTTGGAAGAACAGGATGCCCCATGAGCATCCTGTCTTTCCTTCTGGACCTGCTCTATCCGCCCAAGTGCCCTTTCTGCGGCCGGGTGGTGGACCGGGACACCCCCATCCCCTGCCCCAGGTGCCAGTCCGCCCTGCCCTGGACCGGCCCGGAGGAGATCCTGTCACCCCCGGAGGGCTGTGACGCCTGCCTGTCCCCTCTGTGGTACCGGGACCAGGTGCGGGAGGCGGTGCACCGGTACAAGTTCCAGGGCGGGCAGGACCATGCCGCCGTTTTGGGCGGGCTGATGGCCCAGTGCCTCAAAAGCCGCTGGGACGGCCCGGTCCACCTGGTCACCTGGGCGCCGCTGTCTCCCCAGCGGCTGAAGGAGCGGGGCTATGACCAGGCCCAGCTGCTGGCCCGCAGGGTGGGGGACCTTTGCGCCCTGCCCGCGGTTCCCACCATGGAGAAGGTGCGCCACACCGCCGTCCAGTCCCAGATCGATGACGACAGCGCCCGGCTGGCCAACGTCCAGGGGGCTTACCAGCTCCTGCCCGGCCTGGATCTGTCCGGGCAGACCGTGGGGCTGGTGGACGATGTGGTCACCACCGGGGCCACTCTGTCCCAGTGCGCCACCCTGCTCAAAGAGGCCGGGGCCGCCCGGGTGGTTGCCCTTACGCTGGCAAGGAGCAGAAAATAATTCCTGTTTCCGGACAAAATGCTGTTGCGATCCCTTTCCCTGTCATGCTATAATATGAAGAGTTCAATGAAAATGGGACCAGTATCGGTCTTGACAGCGGATAGATCGGATACAATTTCCAGTGAAATATATATCTCATGAGGTGTAGAGACTATGTTTGCAAAAGATATCGGTATCGACCTGGGTACCGCCAGCGTCCTGATCTACGTAAAGGATAAGGGCATCGTCCTGCGGGAGCCCTCCGTCGTCTCCATCGACAAAAACACCGGCAAGCTGCTCAAGGTGGGCACTGAGGCCCAGCAGATGCTGGGCCGTACCCCCGGCAACATCATCGCCATCCGCCCCCTGCGGGACGGCGTCATCTCCGACTATGACATGACCGAGCGGATGCTCCGGGAGTTCATCCGCAAGGTGGCCCCCATCCGCCTGTTCAAGCCCCGTGTGGTCATCTGCATCCCCTCCGGCATCACCGAGGTGGAGGAGCGGGCTGTCATCGACGCGGGCATCCAGGCCGGCGCCCGCCGGGTCTACCTCATCGAGGAGCCCCTGGCCGCCGCCATCGGCGCGGGCATCGACATCGAAAAGCCCGACGGCCACATGGTGGTGGACATCGGCGGCGGCACCGCCGACATCGCCGTCATCTCCCTGGGCGGCGTGGTGGAGTCCGAGTCCATCAAGGTGGCCGGCGACGCCTTCAGCGAGGCGGTGGTGAAATACATCCGCAAAAAGCACAACGTGCTCATCGGCGACCGCACCGCCGAGGAGCTGAAGATGAACATCGGCTGTGTCTTCCCCCGCCCGGAGGAGGTCACCATGGAGATCAAGGGCCGCTGCCTGATGACCGGCCTGCCCCGGGTGTTCTCCGTCAGCTCCAGCGAGATGATCGAGGCCTTTGAGGAGCCCTGCGCCCGGGTGCTGGAGGCCATCCACTCCGTGCTGGAGCGCACGCCCCCCGAGCTGGTGGCCGACATCGCCACCAACGGGATCGTCATGACCGGCGGCGGCAGCCTGGTCTGGGGCTTTGACAAGCTGGTGGAGTCCCATACCGGCATCGAGACCTATGTGGCCGACGACGCCATCTCCTGCGTGGCCCACGGCACCGGCAAGAGCCTGGAGTGGGTGGGAGATATGCAGGACGGCACGCTGAACATCTCCCGCAGCAAGCAGATGCTGTAAATATGCGCCGAAAAAAGCGGCTCCCCTATCTCGGGGGAGCCGCTTTTTCACGTTCGGTCCTTTCTCAGATGTGCTTGCACACCAGGGCCTCCGCCACCGCCGCCCGGTTGCGCTCGGCAGTCTCCGGGTCCCGGCGGCAAAACTCCTGATACAAGGCATCCACGATGTACATCTGGGCGATGCTGGCCGCCACGCTGCCCATCTGGAGGGGCCCCTCTGTGGCCCCGCACTGGAGGACCACATCGGCGTACACCGCGCCGGGGGACTTGGGAAAATGGGTGATCAGGATGGACTTTGCCCCCCGCTGGTGGGCGATGGACATGGTATCCAGGATGTCCTTGGTAGAGCCGGAGTAGGAGAAGAACAACAGCACATCCTGCGTCCCCAGCAGGGCCGCCGCCATGGCCTGGCGGTGAGAATCCTCGATACACTGGAACTTGGAGGAGATGTTGGTGAACAGGTGGGCGGTCTCCATAGCCAGGATCATAGATCCCCCCTGCCCCATGCACAGCACCCGGTCCGCCGCAGCCAGAAGATCCACCGCCTGCTTCAGCGCGCCGGGCGCCAGCAGTCGCATCGTCTGATCCAGGGCGTCGATGTGGGCGGTGCGCAGCTTCTCCAGCAGCTCCTCCACGCTGTCGTCCGGGGCGATGTCCCCGGTCAGGCGGGGCGCGCTGCTCTGGGGGGTATTGGCCAGGGCCAGCTTGAAGCCGCTGTACCCGGAGAACCGCAGCCTCCGGCAGAAGCGGGACACCGTGGCCTCCGCCACGTTGCAGGCCTCCGCCAGATCGGAGATGGACATATACTGGGTCTCCCAGGTGTGGAGCAGCACGTAGTCGGCCACCTTCTTCTCCGCAGTGGTCAGATGATAATACCCGTGGGTGATCTTCGCCAGCACATCAGTGGCCATTGGGGCCTCCTTTCAAGGGTATGAGGATCGATCAGCTATTGGCCAGCATCCCGGCGATCATGGTGTCCACCATGATCATACACCGGGGCATATGGAAGGGCCCTTTGAAGGTAGAGCCCTTGGTGGGCGGCATGGTGGGCAGGCCGTCCCGGCGGAGATAGCCGTACCACTCGCCATACTCGGGGTCGGCAAAGTGGGCCTTGCAGTAGTCCATGGTCTTGGTGAACCAGTCCAGATACTTCTCCTCCCCGGTGTCCCGGTAGAGCATCATGGAGGCGATGAGGATCTCGTTGTGGGGCCACCACAGCTTCATGTCGTGCTCATAGGCCTCGGGGGGCTTGCCCAGGCAGTCGATGAAGTACAGTAGCCCGCCGTATTCGTTGTCCCAGCCGGCCTCGATGGCCCAGTCGAAGATCTGGGCGGCCTTCTTCACCAGCTCCTTGTCCCCGGTGCGCTGGGCATGCTCCAGCAGGAACCAGGAGCCCTCGATGTCGTGGCCGGGGTTGACGGTGCGGCCCTCGGTGTAGTACAGCCGGGGGGTGCCGTCCACGTCCACGTTCTCTAGCACGCACTTGAGCTCGGGCTTGACGTGGTACTGGAAGATCTCGTCCACGCACTGCTGGGCCCGCTGCTCATACTCCTCCTTGTGCTCCGGGTCCACCCGCATGAGCACGCCGATGACATTGAGGATGATCATGGGCAGGCCGAAGGCCCGGCCGGAACGGGTCTCGGGGATGGTCTTGGGGCCCAGGCCGGTGGGGTCCTTGCCGCCGTGGCTCAGGTCCCAGTAGATGTTATAGGCCTTCCGTGCCCGCTCCAGGCACTGCTTTTCTCCGGTGACGCCGTAGTACTCGGCGTTGGCCAGGGCGTAGAACGCCTCGGAGTAGTAGTACCGGCGCTGGCGCAGGGGCTTGCCCTCGGCGGTGACGGTGAAGTACATTCGGTCCCCGGCCTGGCGGTCGATGCAGTATTTCTCCATGAAGTCCAGGCAGCTCTTGGAGGCGTCCAGCCACTCCTGGCGCACCCCGTAGTGGTGGCACAGGAAGGCAAAGATCCAGCCGCAGCGGCCCTGCATCCACACGCTCTTGTCGGTGGAGTAGATCTCGCCCTTCCGGTCCAGGCAGGTATACACCCCGCCGTGCTCATGGTCCATGCCGTGCTCCAGCCAGAACCGGACGGACTTGTCCAGCTCACTTCTGGCCCAGCTCTGGATCTCCATCAGTTTTTCCTTATTCATTTCCAATTTCACCCTTTCTGAGATCGTTGCAGAAGACATACGCTCAGTCGGCTCTATTGTACCATTGAAGAAAATGTTTTTCAACATACAAAAATCGTGAAAGTTTTTCTCCAAGATATTTCAAATATCTGGTGACAGGCCGGACAAGCTGTGGTAAAATACCTACAAAGCCCTGCGGCGGGGCGAAGCGTGTTGTCACTATGGCACAAGGCCCCGCCCCCGGCGGACTCGGCATATCCCGCCCGGACAGAGGGGCGGAGGATCAT
>JAHZFC010000086.1:1158-4951 GCA_019421525.1 Clostridiales bacterium | reverse complement strand
GGAGCTGGACCCCAAGTATTTCCCCATGCTCCGATTCAACCAGGCGTTTTTGAAGACCGCGAAAAAACCGGTGTCCATCGCCGTGGAGCGGGACCGGGGACAGGTGGCGGTGTGCCACACCTTCATCCACGGCACCGGCGAGCGGTATGAGGCGGACTGCTACTACATGGACCGGCTGGTCAAGACCCTTCTGTGGATGAAGGGCGGCTGGAAGGTCTATGTGGCCGGAGACGAGAAGATCGGGAAGTATCTCCGGGAGACCTACTCCCTCACCGGGGCGCGGGCCTTTGACGCGGACTTCATGGCCGGCGTGTACGAAAAGCCCTTTGAGGTGGTCATCTGCGACCAGGTGCCCGAGGAGAAAGACGTGTCCCAGGCCATCGGCCGGCACATGGACGGCTGCCGCATCGGCTTTGACGCCGGCGGGTCCGACCGGAAGGTGTCCGCCGTGGTGGACGGGGAGACCGTCTACTCCGAAGAGGTGGTCTGGCATCCGAAAGTCACCGCCGACCCCCAGTACCACTACGACGGCATCGTGGCCGCCTTCAAGTCCGCCGCCGAGCATATGCCCCGGGTGGACGCGGTGGGCGTCAGCTCCGCCGGAGTGTATATCAATGACCGGACCATGGTGGCCTCCCTGT
Organism: Clostridiales bacterium; assembly: GCA_019421525.1. Taxonomy (GTDB): domain Bacteria; phylum Bacillota; class Clostridia; order Oscillospirales; family Oscillospiraceae; genus Enterenecus. The sequence goes on along the minus strand of JAHZFC010000086.1, from coordinate 4,310 downwards.
TTTTGAAGGTGCCCAAGGAGGACTTTGACGCCAAGGTGAAGGACATCTACATCCGCGCGGTGAAGGACACCTTCGGCGATATCCCTTACGCCGTGTGCAACGACGGCGACGTGTCCGCCCTGGCCGGCGCCATGAGCCTGGAGGACAACAGCGTGCTGGGCATCGCCATGGGTACCAGCGAGGCCGTGGGCTATGTGGACGACAAGGGCAATATCACCGGCTGGCTCAACGAGCTGGCCTTCATGCCCGTGGACGTGGACGCCGACGCCATGGAGGACGAGTGGTCGGGGGACATCGGCTGCGGCGTGAAGTATTTCTCCCAGGACAGCGTCATCAAGCTGGCACCCCGGGCGGGCATCGCCCTGGCCGAGGACCTGTCCCCGGCGGAAAAGCTCAAAGAGGTCCAGAAGCTCATGGAGCAGGACAACCCCCATGCCGCCGCCATCTACCGCTCCATCGGCGTCTACCTGGGCCACACCCTGGCCTTCTACTATGACCTGTACCGCTGCCGCCACGTGCTGCTGCTGGGCCGGGTGATGAGCGGCAAGGGGGGCGACATCATCCTGGACACCTGCAAGAAGGTGCTCGCCGACGAATACCCCGAGCTGGCCGGAAAGATCACCCCCGAGCTGCCCGACGAGAAGTTCCGCCGGGTGGGCCAGTCCATGGCCGCCGCCAGCCTGCCTGAGATCAAATAACGGTCTAAACGTCCTCAAAATGTACCATACTTCGCCTATGGGCCCCAATGGGCCCGTCTCATAGACCGAAAGGAAGAACGATCATCATGCTCATCAAAAACGCGAAGATCTTTGTGGGAAAGTCTTTTTTAGAAGGTGACATCCGCTTCGGCAGGACCATCGAGGCTGTGGGCCACCTGGAGGGGGACGCCGACTGGGACGCCCAGGGCTGCTATGTGGTCCCCGGCCTGGTGGATGTGCACACCCACGGCGCTGTGGGGGAGGACTTCTCCGACGGCAGGGCCGAGGGGATGCAGCCCCTGGCCGACTACTATGCCGCCCACGGGGTCACCTCCTACCTGGCCACCACCATGACACTGAAGGAGGAGACCCTCACCCCCGCCATGCACGTCATCCGGGACTTCCGCCGTACCCACGGCGCAAAGTGCGCCGGGATCCATCTGGAGGGGCCCTTCCTGTGCTATGACAAGCGGGGCGCGCAGGCGGCGGAAAACCTCCACAAGCCGGACGTGGCCATGTTCCACCGGCTCAACGAGGCCAGCGGCGGCCAGGTGAAGCTGGTCACCGTGGCCTGTGAAGAGGAGGGCGGCATGGACTTTGTCAGCCAGGTCTCCCAGGTGTGCACCGTCTCCCTGGGCCACACCTGCTGCACCTATGACCAGGCCATGGAGGCCTTTGCCCGGGGCGCCAGCCACGCCACCCACCTGTTCAACGGCATGGACGGCCTGCACCACCGCAAGCCCGGCCTCATCGCCGCGGCCAAGGACGCCGGGGCCAGTGTGGAGCTCATCTGCGACGGGCTGCACATCCACCCCGCTGTCATCCGGCTGGTCCACAGCTTGTACGGGGACAAGCTCGACCTGATCTCCGACTCCCTGCGCTGCGCCGGGATGCCCGACGGGAACTATGAGCTGGGCGGCCAGTCCATCACCGTGAAAAACGGCAAGGCCACCCTCACCGGCACCGACACCCTGGCCGGCTCCTCCATCTCCATGCTGGACGCGGTGCGCAACGTGGTGCGCTTCGGTCTGCCCCTGGCGGACGCGGTGTACGCCGCCTCCACCGCCCCGGCCCTGGCCGTGGGCCTCAAGGATGTGGGCTCCATTGCCTGCGGCAAGGCGGCGGACCTGCTGGTGCTGGACCACCACCTCCAGCTCAAGGCCGTCTATGTGGACGGGGAGAAGCAGTGATCCATCCCAAATTAAATAAAACAAAAACGCGCCCCCGGCTCTTACACAAGAGCCGGGGGCTTTTTTGATCGAGTCAGTCAGACAGGAGCATCCGGTCGTTGTCCAGCGCCCGGCCGGTCCCCTCCTGGAACTTCCGCAGCAGGTCGTCCACCGTCATGGCCGCGCGCTCGTCCCCCGACACGTCCAGCACGATCCTGCCGTCCGCCATCATCAGGGTGCGGCTGCCCAGGGTCAGGGCCTGGGACATGTTGTGGGTGACCATCAGACAGGTGATCTTCTCCCGGGCCACCACCTCTCGGGTGAGCTCCAGCACCTTGTCCGCGGTGACCGGGTCCAGGGCGGCGGTGTGCTCATCCAGCAGCAGCAGCTGGGGGGGCACCAGGGTGGCCATGAGCAGGGTGAGGGCCTGGCGCTGCCCGCCGGACAGCAGGCCCACCGGCTGGCTCATCCGGTCCTCCAGCCCCATGCCCAGCAGGGCCAGCCTCTCCCGGAAAAAGACCTTGTCCTTCTGGGAGATGCGGCTGAAGGGATTGCCCTTGGACGAGCGCAGATAGGCCAGGGCCAGGTTCTCCTCGATGGTCATGGAGGGGGCGGTGCCCTTCAGGGGGTCCTGGAACAGCCGGCCGATCACCCGGCTTCGCCGGTGCTCGGGCTGGAAGGTGATGTCCCGCCCGGCCAGAACGATGCTCCCCTCATCCACGAAGAACACTCCCGCCACCGCGTTGAGCAGCGTGGATTTGCCCGCCCCGTTGGAGCCGATGATGGTGACGAAGTCTCCTGCCTCCAGGTGGAGGGACAGGCCGGACAGGGCGGTCTTCTCGTTCACCGTGCCGGGGTTGAAGGTCTTGGAGATCTGTTTGATGTCCAGCATATCAGGCCCCTCCCTTCCGTCCGGCGGCCAGCTTCCGCTTCTGGAAGGCCACCCACTTTTTGATGCTGGGCGCGGCAATGGCCAGGCCCACGATGACGGCGGTGAGCAGCTTCAGGCAGTCCACCGGCACAACCTTGGTATAGAACACGATGGCGTAGATGAAGCGGTAGATGATGGAGCCCAGCATCACGGCGATGATGCCCTTCACCACCGTCCGGCGGCCCAGCACAGTCTCGCCGATGATGAGGCAGGCCAGGCCGATGACCACGATGCCTGTGCCCGAGTTGATGTCCACCGTCTTTTGGTACTGGCCCACCATGGCCCCCGACAGGGCGGTGAGGGCATTGGCGATGCACAGCCCCACGGTGATGGTGAAGTTTGGGTCCACCGACG
>JAHZFC010000086.1:0-1148 GCA_019421525.1 Clostridiales bacterium | reverse complement strand
GGACCATGGAGCCCTTGCCGATGAGGGTCTCCCCGATCACCAGCGCGGCCAGGGCCAGCACCACCATACCGGTGCCGCCGTTGACCTCGGCAAAGGTGTTGGACTGGGCCACCATGGCCCCGGATAGTCCGGTCATGGCGTTGGCCACGCACAGGCCCACGGTGATCGTAAAGGTGGGATTGATGGAGGAGGCGCGCACCATATCCGCATTGTCCCCGGTGGCCCGGATGGACAGGCCCAGCCGGGTGCCCAAAAACAGGTACAGCAGTACGCCTGCCGCAATGGTCACCACCGCGGCCAGCAGCAGGTCATGATAGCCCCAGCCGATCCCCGCGTCCCGCAGCATGGTAAAGATGGTGTCCACCCCCAGCAGGCTGGCGTTGGACTTCCAGCCCATGGCCATCAGGTTGATGGTGTAAAGCCCCGTGTTGGTGACGATGCCCGCCAGGATGGAGGGCACCCCCAGCCTCGTCTGCAGAAAGGCGGTGATGAAGCCCGCGCAGGCCCCTGCCGCCATGGCCGCCGGGATGGCCAGGATGGGGTGGCCCGCGGCGGTGAGGGTGACGGACACGGCGGCCCCCAGCACGAAGCACCCGTCGGTGGTCAGGTCGGCGATGTCCAGGATGCGGTAGCTCAAAAACAGGGCCATGGCCACCAGGGCATACAGGAAGCCCAGCTCCAGCGCCGTCTGGGTGATGATCAGCATAAGCTCTTACTCCTCTCAGGGTCCGGCCTCGACCGGGCCCTCTCATACAGCAGCACCGCCGCCCCGGTCCTTTCGGACCGGGGCGAGGCCTTTGCTTTTTGTGTCTCTCATTCCCCTGAGGGGGGATCGCAAGGGATGCGGAACTCGCGGCGATGGACTGCGTATGCAAACCATCCATCGGAAAATTCTGCGTCTTTTTTGATGAGGTCACTCTGCCGTGGTGGTGACCTCCACCAGTTCGCCCATGTCGGCGAACACAGAGTAGTCCAGACCTAAGGTGGCAGCGGTCTCGGTGTTGACAGTGATGATGCCGCCGTCCATCAGGTAGTAGTCCTCCAGGCCGTCCATCCCCTCGGTGATGGCGGTGTAGGCCAGGTCGGCGGTCTCCGCGCCCAGGTCGGTGTAGTTCACGCCGCAGGTGGCGAAGGCGCCGTTGCGCACG
>JAHZFC010000085.1:305-9641 GCA_019421525.1 Clostridiales bacterium | reverse complement strand
ATTTGCGCCCCTAAGCGCATCTTTGCCTACTTTCTGTGCGCACAGAAAGTAGGCCCCCGGAGGGTGGGACGGCCTCATGGAATCGCAAGGGTTCACCCTTGCTGTGGCCATCAAAAGTAATGAGGTCGGAACACAGCATCCCAAAGGCGCCAGCCTTTGGCTTGAAAGTCAGGAATGCAGTCCTTGAATCGGTTCAAGGGCGTCAGTCTTTGAAAAAAGAAGGCCCGCCGGGATCTTCCGGCGGGCCTTCCTCTCACTTCTTGACGAAGGGGGTATAGGTGTTGTCGTTGTCCAATGTCTCGTAGGGCTCGGGCCAGGGCACGGTGTTCTGGGGGGCCTTGAGCACCGAGTAGGGCATGTGCAGGGGGCCGGGATCGGTGACCGGGGGAGGATCGCCCAGGGTGGGCTGCATGGCCTCGCCGGGGTCGGGGGCGGTGATCCGGGCGTACTCGTCATGGGCCCAGTTGCCCACATCCAGCTTGCCGGGGATGTCAGGGCACACATGCTCGTGGAGGTACTTCCACTCCCCGTCCTCGCACACGAAGTCGGAGCCGTACCGCTCCCACAGCACGTTGCAGTACTTCTCCCCCTCGGGGGTCAGGCGGGAGTGGATGACGCCGGGGGTGATGAAGGAGCCCCGGGCGCTCTTGCCGTCGGCGGCCACCTCGATGACGTCGGTGACCAGGGTGTGGACGGAGGCCTCCATCAGGGGACGGGGGTCCTTACCGCCGATCTCGGGGTACTTGCGGAACATCTCCAGCCAGTTCTCCATGGCCATCTGGTCGTACTGGGTGACGGAGCCGTACCAGACCTGGTCAAAGCCACGCATCCGGCCGAAGGCGTGGGCCCAGGAGCAATCGTCCGACCGGGACCAGATGTTGTCCCACTCGCCGGTGGCGTCCGCCCTGCCGTGGTAGTAGGTGTGGCGGGCCTTGACGTTCTCCACCTCCTGGCGGGCGGCGGCGGTCAGGACGCGCTGTTGCGCATGCAGTTCGCTCACCTCCGGTTGTCGCCTTCCTTGGCGTTGAAGCCCTTGTTCTTGGGGGGGTTGAAGCCCTCGGGCCCGTAGCTGATGTCGTAGCTCCAGGTGTCATAGGGCTCGGGCATGGCGGGATAGTTGTCCCACCAGTTGAAGTTGGGGTCGTGGGCCAGCACCGCCACGTCAGGGGTGCCGAAGGCCTTGACGATGGGGTCGTTCTCCGGCTCCCAGTAGGGGGTGCCCTCGGAGTAGGCGGCCCCCGCCTCGCCGGACAGGTCGTTGGCCTCCACAACGTGCCAGATCTTCCAGCTGTCCCCCTCCTTGACAAAGTCCATGGCCACCTTGCCGGTGACCCACATGGCCTTGCCGGGGACAGTCTCCTGGCCGATGCAGTACCACAGGCCCTTGGCGGTCTGGCCGTCGCCGGCCAGCTCCACAAGGCCGGTGGAGATGGGGTGCTGGAACAGCACGCCGTCGCCGGTGGCCGCGGCGGACACATACCAGCGACGCACGCTGTCCAGCCCCACGTAGAAGCCGGTGTTTGCGCCGTAGGAGGCGGTGTCCTTGGACTGGCTGGTCCACAGCTCGTCCAGCTCACGCTCCCGCCAGCCGTTGATCTGGTAGTACACCCGCTTGTTGGCCAGCTTCTTGATCTCCTCCACGTCCCAGACGCGGGCGATCAGTTCCTCATCCGTATAAGTACGTTTGCTCATCTTCGCGCCTCCTCTCAAACACCGTAGCTGAAGGTCTCAGCGAAGGTGGCATAGGGCTGGGGGATCTCGGGGCACAGGGCGGCGGGCCGGTCGGCGCTGTACAGGGCGCGGAACTGCTTGCTCACCGAGTACTCGGGGTAGCGGAAGTCCGCCAGGGGGGCGAACTCAGGCAGGTCGGGGTAGGGCTTCTGCTCCCCGGCCCAGCTCTGGCCGCAGATGCAGTCCACGTCGTTGAGGTACTGCAGGTGCCAGAGCTTCCAGCCCTCCCCCTCACGGACGAAGTCGGCGGCGAAGTAGCCCCAGGTCCAGTGGGCCACGGGACCGCTGGTCTCCACGTCGTTATAGGCGCCCTGGCAGAACCACAGGCCCTTGGCGGTCTGGCCGTCGCCGGCCACCTCGATGACGGGGCAGGCCATGGGCTTGACCTTGAAGGGGCCGACGCCGTAGATCTCCTCGTCGCTCTTGTCCCCCAGCACCTCGCGGAACCGCTTCTGCATGAGCTTGGCCACCAGGGCGTTGCGGTCATGGCAGGCGTCGTAGTAGGCCTTGACCTTGTCCGCGCCGGTGTAGGCCCCGTCGTTGAACATCAGGGACACGTCCTCCCGCGCCGACCAGAACAGGCCGTAGATGTCCTGCTCCCGGTTCAAAATGACGCAGTTGGCGTACTTGCCCATCAGGTTTTTGATGGCGCGCTGGGCTTCCCAACGCTCCACCAGCTGTTCGGTGGTGTACATATATTCTCTCCTTTCGAAGTTGAGATACCTTTTCATATCGCAGGGGCTGGGCCCCCGCATCCTCAGTCAAGGACTGCGTCCTTAAAGAACGGCTTTCCCGACCCCATTTCTTTTGTCTTGCCAAAAGAAACGGTATCTAAAGCCGCCCCAGCTTTCCGGGGCAAGGTTTCGCCTTGCGGCGACCTTCTTTTCGCTCGTGCGAAAAGAAGGCAAAAGCACGCCGGGGGTCAGGCGCGGAGGAACTTCAAGCGCCAAGGACGCGCTTTCGTTCTAAGCGCCTGCACCCCCGGTCCCCCATTTTTACGGGAGAGCAGAATAGGGTAGTACATACGCCTATTTCCGGCGCTGAGGTAAGCCGCCACTCGCAGCCACTAATTTCCGCTCGCCGCTCCACTGGCGATTGTGGGACCCCGCCGGGCCCTCGGAACACGCCTGCTGCAAGCTGGGCCAAATCCAGGCGCTTCTCCGGTAGAGCGGTCAAGTCAAAAGATGGTACAGTGGAGCGGCAGCGGAAAGCGGCGCTTTGTGTGTCCTGACTTCCTGCGCCGGTCCATAGAGGGACGCACCGAAGGGCCAGAAAGCGCTTTTCTTTGGATTTCAAAAACCGTTTCTTTTGGCGCATACAAAAGAAATGGTTTTTGGTACTCGCCCCCCAAAGGCAAAGCCTTTGGATAACGCCCGCAAGGACGCAGTCCTTGAACCGGGTCAAGGGCCCCGGCCCTTGTCTTTGGGATAAAAGGGCCCTGCCCTTTCAGTAAGAGAACGTCTCGCTGAAGGTCCGGTAGGGCACCGGAGGCCTGGGCTCCCGGGGGGCCACAGAGTCGCTGGCGTAGGCATAGTGGAAGGTGGTGGGCCCGTCGGGGATGACGGGCATGCCGTGGGGCATCACCTTTTCCCCTGCGGCGGCCTGGGCGTTCCACTGGTCGATCATGGCCTGGGTGGTGCCCCGGTCCAGGGGCGAGGCGCTGGCCACCGGGTCGTGGTCGAAGTCCGCCCGCCACAGGTCGCACACGTGCAGGTGCCACACCCGCCAGCCCTTGTCGGTGTTGATAAAGTCCACAGCGTACTTGCCGCTGTCCCAGGTGAAGGACCGGCCCTCCTCCGCCCCCTCGTCGTGGAGCATCAGGATGGCCCCGGTGGACATCCACATACCCTTGGCGGTCTGGTGGTCCTCCGCCACCTCCAGCACCGGGGTGGTGATCTGGTGGATCTCCAGCAGGCCGGGGTGGCATGCCCCGGTATTGCCGGTGAACAGCTCGGTCATGGCGTCGAAAAACTGCAAAGACTTCTCCGGGCCGAACACTCCCAGGGGGCCGTACTCACACCGGGCGTCGGGCAGCCACCAGGCAAACAGCTCCCGCCCGATGCGGCTCATCTCCCCGCCGGTGTGGTAGTACTGGTAGCGGCCCATCAGGTTCCTGATGTCGGTCCGGGACTGCTGGCGCTCCAACAGGCCCTGCATTTCTTCCATGGTCATAGGTCAAAACCTCCCGATCATTTGGTATGGCCTTATCTTATCAAAGATGCCGCTCCAAATGCAATCATCAAAGGCCCAGATCCACCACGGCATTGACCGCGTCCCGGGTGGCCTGGCCGATCTGCCGGGCCCGGAAGGCGTCGCCCACCACATAGCTTTCAGGTACCAGGGCCATGAGGCGGTCCACCTCGGCCTGGTCGGGCCGCATGCCTGCGCCCATCACCCCCGTGTCGGCGGCAAAGGACACCTCGCTGCCGTCTGGGGCGGCGGCGGTGACCCGGTCGGCCTGGATGCCGGTGCACCGGTGGCCGGTGGCCACGGTGATGTTGGGCTCGGTCTCGATCTGGTGGAGCAGGTTGATCCGGTGCATCCGGCCACAGTCGGGGGCCAGGTCGTCCTGCATCTCCAGGATGGTGACCTTATGGCCCTCCCGGGCCAAAGCCACCGCCTCCTCAGAGCCGATCAGGCCGCCGCCCACCACCACCACGTTCTCCCCCGCGGGGGTGTCCTGGCGCAGGTCCGCGCCGAACACGATGTGGGCCTTCTCGTCCCGGGGGACGGGGAGCATCCAGGGCTGGGCGCCGATGGCGATGATGAGGGCGTCAGGCTTGACTTCATCCACGATCTCCTGGGTGACGGTGGTGTCCAGCCGGAGGTCGATGGGCAGGGCGGCCACCTTGGCCGCCAGGCTGTCCCGGTAGCGGGCGATGTTCTGCTTAAAGTCGGCGTTGTCCGCGTACTTCAGCCCGGCCAGCCTGTCCGACTTCTCGCACAGCACCACCTTGTGGCCCCGGCTCACCGCCTCCAGCGCCGCCTGGCAGCCCGCAGGGCCGCCCCCGGCGATGAGCACGGTGCGCTGGTGGTTGGTGGGGATGGGGTGGTAGAAGCTGCCCTCATTGCCGATCAGGGGGTTGACCGCGCAGTGGAGCACCCGGTTTTTCATCAGGCCGCTCTGGCACTCGCCGCAGCGCAGGCAGGGGGTGATCTGGTCCGCCTGGCCCCGGAGCAGCTTCTTGGGCAGGAAGGGGTCGGCGATGAGGGCACGGCCCATGGCGATACAGTCCACGCCGGTCTCAGCCAGGAAGGCCTCCATCTTGTCCGGCTCGGAGAAGGCGCCCACGGTGCACACCGGGGTGCTGACGTGCTTTTTGATCTCCGCGGCCAGGCCCGAGTTCTCCCCGTGCTTCTGGAAGGCGCCGGGGTGCATGAGCACCGCGGAGTACTCCTCCTGCTGGGTGCCGGCGGACACATGGATCAGGTCCACCTTGCCGTCCAGGGCCTTGGCGATCTCCACGCCCGTCTCGATGCCGTAGCCCCCTTCGCACCGCTCAGATCCGGAGATGCGCACGTCGATGGGGAAGGACCGGCCCACGGCGGCCCGGACCTTTTCCACCACCAGCAGGGGGAAGCGCATCCGGTTTTCAAAGCTGCCGCCCCACCGGTCGGTGCGGTGGTTGGTCATCTCGGAGATGAACTGGTGGAGCAGCCAGCCGTGGCCCATGTGGATCATCACCATGTCAAAGCCGCAGGCCTTGGCGGTGGCGGCGGCCTGGCCGAACTTGTCCGCGATGTCGCAGATCTGCTCCTCGGTCATCTCCTCCACCGTGTCCCCCCACTCGTCCACATAGCCGGACGGGCCGATGGCGTTCTTGCCGCCGATGAACTCCGGGGAGCACAGGGCCCCGCCGTGGTCGATCTCCACCGAGGCGGCGGCCCCGCCGGCGTGGATGGCCTCCGCCATCTGCACCAGGTAGGGGATAGCCCCGGGGTCGTCCAGCCCCACCTGCTGGGGGTGGGAGCGGCCGGTGTCCAGGTCCACGATCACGTCGCCCACCGTCACCAGGGCGCAGCCCCCGGCGGCCTTGAGGCGGTAGTAGTCTATGTTGGCCTGGGAGTAGTGCTCCTCCGGGCCCAGCTCCGCCAGCGACGTGGGGGCGGACAGCAGCCGGTTCTTCAGCGTCAGTCCCGCCAGGCGAAGGGGGCGGAACAGGTGTTCATAGGTGCTCATCACATCACACAGCCTTTCTTCCGCATGTTCTCTGTTGTTTTAGTTTTATTGTATCATGCCGAGGGCCCGATCGCATCGTGCGCAGTCCTAAAGTTTCAGCCTTAGATTGTGAAGATCTCACAATATTTGCCCTCCACTTTCTCCGGGATCCGACTTGTACCGGGGCGTCTTCCCCTTATATAATAGATGTAAGATATCGCCGCGGAGGAGGGCTCTCTTGTGACCAATACACTACGGGAATCCATCATGGTGGCCGCCATGGAGGGGGACCTGTCCCGGCTGCTGGTGCTGGGCCGGGACGGGCTGGGACGGCCGCTGCTGCTGGGGGGAGAGACCCTCAACGTCCTGGGCTGGAGCGGCCCGCCCGCCATGCCCCGGGACGCGGTGTGGGAGGATTTCATCCGGGAGGGGTTCGCCCCCAACTTCCAGTGGTCGGACGACCTGTTCGAGTCCAACAGCCTGGACCTGTCCTATGGCTTTTCCGTCTGCCGGGTGCCCCACCCGGAGGACGGCTGCGCCGACTGGATCGTGGACATCGAGATGGTGGCCAGCCAGCCTGTCCACCTGATCTTGTCCGGGAAGGGCCACCCGGAGCTGCCCCCGCCGGACGAGGACCTGCTCAGCCTGGTGTGCCTTGCCATCCGTACCTGCCTGAACAACCGGGGGGCCACCCAGCCCAACGAGCGCCTCTCCTCCGAGTACCTGCTGCTCCAGCTCATCCGCCACAAGACCTTTGACGAGCCGCTGCTGCGCTACCGGGCCCAGGAGGTCCATATGGACAGCGAGGGTTATTTCGCCCTGCTCATGCTGGACCTGGAGGGGTACCACCCCCAGCGCAACTCGATCGCCACCATCCGATCCCTGCTGTCGTCGATGATCGGCGGCTTCTCTGTCATCGACGGGGAGGTGCTCACCTTCCTGATCTGCCACGAGACCGATCGGCACGAGGAAAAGGTCCAGCTCTGGCGGAAGCTGGAGCCCATCCTCCGGGACAACGGCCTGTTCGGGATGTTCAGCCGCACCTTCTACCGGCTGGGGGACTTCCACGCCCACTATGTCCACACCCTGGACACCCTCAAGCTGCGCTTCTGCGCCAGGCCGGGGCAATGCCTGGTGGCCTGCGACGACCTGTCCACCTACTCCCTGATCCGCCTGGTCCGGGAGCAGGACGCCCTCGCCCTGCCCCTGCACCCCATCATCGACCAGCTCCAGTACTCTGACCAGACCAGAAAGACCGCCTATATCGAGACCCTCACCGCCTACCTTTCCCACTCCCAAAAGCCCGCCCTCACCTGCGCCCAGCTCCACATCCACCGCAACACCCTGGACTACCGCCTGCGGCGCATCGAGGAGCTCACGGGGCTGGACTGGAGCGACGGAGACCTGATGTTCCGCCTGTACTTCTCCCTGTGCGCCATCCGCTATGACCAGCTCTCCCGGGGAAAAGACCTGTGACCCTGCCTGACCACAGCGGGGCCGGGACGCGTGACGCGTCCCGGCCCTGTTTCCATCCCAGCTGTTTCTCCCGGCCTGTCTACGGCCCCCGGTCCTCCGGCCCCTCCAGCAGGTAGGGCGTGTCCGCCCCGCCGGGCAGCCCGGCCCGGAAGGGAGGATATGTACGCTCCTCCTCCAGCAGGTTCATCACCGACACCTCGTAGGCCGTCCGGGTGACCTCCTCGCCGTCCACCAGCTTGCGGTACTGCCGGCTCTGGAGCCTGCCCTCCAGCCGCAGCCGGTCGCCCACCGACATCCGGCCGCAGCGGGCGGCCAGAGAGCCCCAGGCGATGCAGGGCAGGTAGTCCGCCCGGCCGTAGGAGCGGTTCACCGCCAGCAGCAGGTCGCAGATGCTCCGGCCCAGGGGGGTGCGGCGGACCACCGGCCGCTTGCACAGCGCCCCGGAGAGCACCAGGCGGTTGACCCCCTCCCCCTCCTGGGCGATGGTCAGCTCCCGCACCAGCACGGTGATGACCAGACGGCTGCCCACCCCGCTCTTATTGTTATAGGAGCGCACCTCCCCCCATCCCCGGATCCACTGGTCGGGCAGGAGGGCCCACCGCTCCAGCTGCCACCGGGACAGCACCAGGTCCAGCACGTCCTCCGTCCCGGACAGGCGGGGGACGGCCAGGGGCATCTTGTAATAGTCTACGCCATGGTTTTGGTGGGACAGGACGGGCCGCTCCACGACCCGCCCCAGCAGTTCGATCCGGTTCTCTCCCCGGGCAGTTTGCATTTCCATCACGCTCCATCGTTGGTGATCATCACTCCACCTTATGCAACAGGGCCGGAAACTATGTCCATTGACGATCCGCGCCCGGTGTGTATAATATAAAGCGTACACGATACCCGTGGCGGCGGCGACAGCCGCCTTGCCAAGGCACCTTTGGGAAAGGAGCGGTGTGTCATGGAACTGGAGCTGACATGCAAACAATTCCGCCGTCTGCTGGACATGGCGTACATCGGGAACTGGATCTTGAACTCCACCCGGGGCGAGGACCGATTCAAGGACTACGACGAGGTGGAGAGCCTCCTGTTCGCCAAGGCCGCCCAGGAGGGCATGCCCACCCTGGCCGAGGAGTACATGGGGGAGATCATCCCCTCCCGGGCCTTCGCCGAGGGGGGCATCCACGAGGCCATCATGGATTATGAGAACAATGTCTTTTTCGAGATCCTGGCCGAGGACCTGGCCAGAAGAGACATGGACGACGTGCCCATCGACGAGAGCAATTACGAGGAGCTGGCCTCCCGTATCGACGCCTACATCGACGAGTTCGAGGCCCACGGCACCGACAACATCACCGTGGACTGCTGACAGCGAAAGCTAGACCGGACCGCCGCGGCCCATCCCTGGGGGATGGGCCGCGGCGTTTTGTCCTGGTCTTAGCACATGAGGGATGTTTCTGCAAAAAAGCTCCCTCATTTTGTCCCTCTCCTTCATTCACATTTAATTTACATCTGGACTATTGACATCAGACGGCGAAGGTGGTACATTATCATTAGCACTCGGAGACGTTGAGTGCTAAATCCCTTTGGAGGGAGATGGGGCTCATGGCGCTGACTGAGCGCAAGAAGAAAATTTTGCGGGCTGTTGTGGAAAGCTACATCCAGACTGCGGAACCCGTGGGCTCCAAGGCCCTCCAGGAGCAGATCGACCTGGACGTGTCCTCCGCCACCATCCGCAACGAGCTGGCCGACCTGACGGAGATGGGCTATCTGGAACAGCCCCACACCTCCGCCGGACGGGTGCCCTCCCCCAAGGGCTACCGGCTGTACGTCAACGAGCTGATGGAACAGCAGCGGCTGAGCATGGAGGAGACGCGGCAGATCAACGAGGCGCTCCATCTGAAGATGCAGGAGCTGGACAAGGTCATCGACCAGGCGGGGCGCATGGTGTCCCAGCTGACCAACTACCCGGCCTTCGCCCTGGC
>JAHZFC010000085.1:0-295 GCA_019421525.1 Clostridiales bacterium | reverse complement strand
CCAACTCCTTCATCATCGTGGTGATGACAGATACCAATGTGGTGAAGAACAAGCTGGTCCGGCTGCCCTCCGACCTGTCGGAGCCCCAGCTCCAGCTGCTCACCACCCTGCTCAACACCTCCTTCGTGGGCAAGACCCTGGACCAGCTCACCCCGGAGCTCATGCGTGTGGCGGAGCACGCCGCCGGAAACTCCTACGGGCTGATCTCCCTGGTGGTTTCCTTCGCCATGGAGGTGCTGGAGGAGCTGGGCCACAGCTCGGTGTATACCGCTGGAGCCAGCCATATCCTGGACCA
>JAHZFC010000084.1:8321-9721 GCA_019421525.1 Clostridiales bacterium | reverse complement strand
CCCCGGTCGAAGATGTCCCCCACCAGGTGGAGGTGGTCCACCGCCAGGCGCTTGATGAGCTCGCACAGCTGTACCAGGAAGTTGGGCGCCCGGTCCAGGTCGATGATGGTGTTGATGATGTTCTCGTAGTAGTCCCGCTTGTCATTGTCCTCGTAGTGGGTGTGGAGCATCTCGTCGATGATGTAGGCGTACTCCGGCGGCATGGCCTTGCGCACCTTGGAGCGGGTGTACTTGGAGCTGACCAGCCGGCACACCTCGATGAGCCGGTGGAAGGTGATGCGGTACCACTCCCGCAGGTCGTCCACCGTCTGGCTGATCTCCTCCAGCTTCTCCTTGGGATAGTAGATGAGGGTGGCCAAGGTGTCCCGCTCGGCCCGGGACAGGCTGGTGCCGAACAGGTCGTCTATCTTCTCCCGCACCACGCCGGAGGCGGAGTTGAGGATATGCAAAAACGCCTCGTACTCCCCGTGGACGTCGGAGATGAAGTGCTCCGTGCCCTTGGGCAGGTTCAGGATGGCCTGCAGGTTGATGATCTCCGTGCTGGCGGCCTGGACGTTGGGGTATTGCCGGGCCAGCATTTTCAGGTAGTGAAGGTTTTCCGGGCGGTACGCCTTGCTCTGCTTCATTGCGGGAGCCTCCTTGTGGGGTTTGATGACTCTATTATCGCACAGCCTTTTCCATTTGTAAAACAGAAAATGGCCCCTTACCAGCTTTTTACGTTGACCATTCCCTCTCGTCCCCCCATTGTTCCTCGGCCTCCTCCCTGGCCTGGGCCAGGCTAAAGCTGCGTTGTCCCAGCAGTTCCCCCTGGCTGTCATAGACGCGCAGGGTATAGGCGGTCTCCACAATCCCGCTGACCAGGATGTCGCTGATGGCTCTCACATAATAGTTGTTCATATTCTCCGCGCTGAAGAGGAAGTAACCGTCCTGGAGCTCCGCCGTCAGGCTCCATTCCTCCACAGGGTCGTCCGGGTTGTTCTGGGCGGTCACATCCAGCTCCGCATAGGCCGCTCCGGGCAGTTCGGTCACTGCCAGAAAATAAGCCATTGCATTGTCATCATATGGGTATATGCTGCCCCAGTTTTCCTCCACCGGCACCAGAGTGATGTCCCCGGTCTTTTCCCAATAGTCCAAATAGCCGGTGTATCCCCAGTACCAATTTCCGCTTATATTACAGATCAACAGTCCCTCTTCGGTCTCCCCCACCAGGAAGCGCCTAAAGTAGTCGTCGCCCGAATAGCGCCCAGCCTCAAAAGCGCCCAGGATCTCCGACGGACCCACCAGCATCTGCCGTTCCGCCCGGCGGAACGCCCACTCCGGCGTCAGCGCCTCTCCCCCCATCAGCAGCCAGAACAGACAGACCGACAGCAGGATGCACACCAGGTTGCGGACCACCCGCC
>JAHZFC010000084.1:4263-8311 GCA_019421525.1 Clostridiales bacterium | reverse complement strand
CCGCCAGGGGCGGGACAGGCGGGGGATCCTGGCTGTGATCCTCTCCCACTGCGCGTCACACCAGTCAAGCAGACGCCGCTTGATCTTCCACCATCCTGTCATGTGCCCTCACCCCCCGTCAGGTCGATGCGCAGGCGGACGTCCCGGCCGCCTCGGTCATAGCGCAGCTCGATCCAGCTGGCCGACGGGTCCACCTCGCTGATCCACGCCTCATACTCGCTGGTCCACAAGCCGGTGGCGTGAAAATTTCCTCTTAGGGAACGCTGGGTCTGCCAGGTGTAGATCACCTCCGGGTCCTCAGAGCTCCAATAGTGATTTCCCAGGTCGTCCACGGCGTAAAAGTCCCGGAACGCGGTGCACCCCTCCGTGGAAGGCAGCAGGCTGGTGGCCCGCACTGTCAGGGACAGATAGGCGCTCTCCTCCACCATGCGCTCATAGAGCTGGCCCTCATTGCTCTCCAGCCTCATGTATGCCTCGTTGTGTCGTATCGCGGCATGGGGCACGGTGAAGGTGTAGCCGTCGCTGTGGTCCACGCAGTCCGGGTACAGGACCGCCCACTGGTAATATTCCCCGTATTCTCCTACAACAGAGAGGTCATCCGGCTGTGAAGGTTCCGTAAAAAACACCCGCTCTGAAAATCCCAACGCCGCCCAGATCACCACCACGACGCACAAGATCACCGCCCGCCGGGACCACAGCCACAGGTAGCCCAGCCACGGCTTATGGACCGCGGCCAGCTGCCGCCCCACCTCGTCCGCGTCCCCCATGGAGGCCAGGGCCTGTTTCTCCGCCTCGGATACGGTCACATCTTTTTCCCGCAGGATGGCCTCCGACTTGTCCTCCAGATGGGCCAGCAGCTCCTCCTCCACCGCCCCCCGGTCGGGCTTGAAGCGGATGTGGGAGCAGACCCGGAAGGCCCAGCTCTTCCAACTGATGTTGTCCATGGCCCCACCTCACGCCAGGACGGGCACATCCCCAAAGACCACCCCGTTGACCTTCTCGGTGAAAAAACGCCACTCCTCCCGCTTTTCCTCCAGCAGCTTCAGTCCCCGCTTGGTGATGTGGTAATACTTCCGCACCCGCCCGGTGGGGGCCTCCTTCTCGTAGGACTTCACGCACTTGTCCTGCTCCAGCGCGTGGAGGATGGGGTACAGGGTGCCCTCCTTCAGCTCAAAGGTCTTGTCGCTGCGCCGGGACAGCTCCGCGATCATCTCATAGCCGTACATGTCCCCGGTCTTCAGCAGGGACAGCACCAGCAGCGTGGTGCTGCCGGACAACAAGCTCTTGTCTACCTTCATGGGTCGTTCCTCCTTTTATTCGGTTTCCGGGGCATCCTGGCCCCCGCCGTATTTTGCCTCGTACTCCTGCCAGAGCTGGCTGCGCCATTGCCAATAATCCTCCCACTCTTCCGCCCAGCTCCAGCTGCGCTCCCCCAGCAGCTCCCCCCGGCTGTCATAGACCCGCAGGGTGTAGGCCGCCTCCGTCTCCCCCGCAGGCCCCCCGGCCATGCTGCCGGAAAGGGCGGCGGTATACCGCCGGTAGAAATCTTCGCAGGGGAACAGGAAACAGCCGTTTTGCAGCTCCGCAGACACATCCCACTGTCCGGTCAGGTCGTAGTCACGGCATTCCAATTCCAGCTCCCCGTAAGCCGCCCCTGGCAGGCTGGTGCGGCACAAAAAATAGGCGGTTTCCCCGTCGTCCGGCGAGCCTCCCGCCATCTGGTCGAGGGGCACCAGGGTGATGTCCCCGGTCTTCTCCCAATAGGTCAGCCGGGCGCTGCACCCCTCCAGCCAGTTTCCGCTGACCCGGCCCACCAACAGGCCGTCCTCCGTCTCCCCCACCATATAACGTTCACTGGCCGGGTAATCTGGGTCCGGCGTCACCTCGAAGGTCCCCAAGATGTCCGACGGCCCCACCAGGGCCTGCTGCTCCGCCCATCGGAAGGCCCACTCCTCCGTCAGGGGCTCTCCCCCGGCGCACATCCACATGAGATATACCGCCGGGACCAGCACCACGATATTCCGCGCCAGCCGCCAGGGCCGGGACAGGCGGGGGATCTTTCTCCTGGCCCAGGCGGAGATTCGGTCCCATGCCGCCCACAGGCAGTCTCTTACCCTCTGGCTCATGTGTCCTCCCCTCCTGTCAGGTCGATGCGCAGGCGCACGTCCCGGCCCTCCCGGTCATAGCGCAGCTCCACCCAGCTGGCCGACGGGTCCAGGTACTCGATCCAGGCATGGTAGTCGGTGGTCCACAGGTCCACACCAGAAGAATTTCCCCTGACGCATCTCAGGCCGCTGGGGGCCCGGCCTTCATCCGCAGGGGACTGGTAGAAGTTCCCCAGGTCGTCCACGGCGTAAAAGCTGTCAAAGGCTTCGCATCCCTCCCGCCGGGGCTGGCCGCTGGAGGCCCGGAGGGTAAAATAGAGCATGGTCTGTTCCCCTGTGTACGTGCCGCTATTCCCACTTCCATCGTCTCGCCAGTATGCCGCGGCGGGGACGGTGAAGGTGTAGATGCCGCTGTCACCGGCGCAGTCCGGGGCCAGCTCCGTCCAGGTCTCCGACGAGGCCCGGTCCGTGTACCAGCTGCGCTCCTGCCAGTACCGGACATTTTCTTCCCCGGAAAACCGATATCGTGCTGTCACCCCAAGGGCCAGCCAAAGCGTCACCGCCACGCACAGGATCAGCGCCCAGCGGGATACCATCCACAGCCAGCCCAGCAAAGGCCTATGTACCGCGGCCAGCTGCCGCCCCACCTCGTCCGCGTCCCCCATGGAGGCCAGGGCCTGTTTCTCCGCTCTCTCCAGGCCCATCCCGCTCTGGCACAGCGCCTCCGCCCGGTCCTCCAGATGGGCCAGCAGCTCCTCCTCCACCGGCCCCCGGTCGGGCTTGAAGCGGATATGGGCGCAGGCCCGGAGGGCCCATCTCTTCCAACTGACGTTCATCGCACCGCCCCCTTATACCTTGGTCATCTAGGTATATCATACCTCGATGATATAGGTATGTCAACATGCAGTTTGGAAAAATCAAAAGCGCCGGGCAGTCCATAAGACTGCCCGGCGCTTTTCGACTCGCGGGGCGCACGCCCGCAGGCGCGGCGTTTACTGGATGGTGTAGGGCCCCCGGACCAGCAGGCGGGTGGTGCCCGCCGTGGCGGTGACGGAGCGGGTGCTGATGGTGACCATGTACAGGTGGTTGGTGACCAGGTCCTCGCCGTCCGACAGGGTGGAGCCGTCGGTGACGTCGATCAGGCCGGTGGACCCGTCGGAGCCGCAGGTGGCCGAGCCGATGCGGAGCATCACCTCACACCCCACGTCGCCCACCAGGGTCTGGCCACTGGACAGCGTCACCACGGAGAACACCGAGGAGCTGCCCGTGCCCGCCTGGGCGATGGCTTGGTCGAACTGCTCGGTGAGCTCGTCCGCCTTTTCGCTGACCATGGCCTCCATGTCCTCCTCCATATCGGGGGTGAACACCTGGGTGAGATAGCTCAGGGTGACCAGGGGGTCGCTGGAGCTGCCGGCATTGGTGGCGGCATAGGCCCCTGTGACGACCAGCGCCACAGCGGCCACCACGCCGATGATCTTGAATTTCGTTTTCATATGTAGGTCCCTCCGTGTATTTTCTCGTCTCGCCCCGCCCCGGCGGGACCGCCGGGGCGGGATGCCTGATGCTATACCAGCTGCTCCGGATGCAGGCCGAAGCTGACGGCGATGGCGCTGTCCACCTTGCGCATCACCTGTTCGTCCACCCGGCCCATGTGCTCCCGCAGGCGCTTTTTGTCCAGGGTCCGGATCTGCTCCAGCAGGACCACCGAGTCCTTGGGCAGGCCGAAGCTGTGGGCGGACAGGGAGATATGGGTGGGCAGGCGGGCCTTTCCCGTCTGGGACGTGATGGCCGCCGCGATCACCGTTGGGCTGTGCTTGTTGCCGGTGTCATTCTGGACGATGAGGACAGGGCGGACGCCCCCCTGCTCACTGCCCACCACCGGACTGAGGTCGGCGTAAAAAATATCGCCTCGTTTCACGCTGTTGTCCACTGAAATTCACACT
>JAHZFC010000084.1:0-4253 GCA_019421525.1 Clostridiales bacterium | reverse complement strand
TTCTCCCACGGGGCGGCGGATTTTATACCGCGCGCGTCAGGATAAAATCGCCGCGGCTTGCCCACGGCATCCGCCATGGGCCTCCCTGTTCATTTTATGGTCCGCGTGGAGCGCCGGTGACTGCCGCCGTCACACATACACCCTGGGCACCCGGGGAGAGACGGCGCACAGCAGCTCATACTGGATGGTGCCCGCCAGCTCCGCCTGGTCTTCCGCCGGAAGATGGGGGCCGAAGATCTCCGCCTCGTCCCCCGGCTCCACCTGGGCGTCGTCGTCCAGGGCCACCATGCACATGTCCATGCACACCCGGCCCAGGATGGGCCGGGCCTTTCCGTCCAGCCAGGCGCTGCCTTTGTTCGACAGCACCCGGTGCAGTCCGTCGGCATAGCCCACGGGCAGCACCGCCACCCGGCCGCCCTCCGCGCCCATGTGCCCGGTGCAGCCATAGCTCACCGGAGTGTTGGCGGGCAGGGACCGCACCGCGGCCACCCGGGTCTTGAAGGCCATCACCGGCAGCAGGCCGGGGCCGTCCAGCCCCTGGCAGGAGGGGTCAGGATAGTGGCCGTAGAGTGCCACGCCGGGCCGGACCATGTCCAGATGGGTACAGGGATAGTGTAACACAGCGGCGCTGGCCGCGCAATGGCGAATTGCGAATTGCAGGCGGTATTTGTTTTCCAGCTCCGCCAGTACATCCAAAAATCGTGTGAACTGGAGCATGGTATACCCCTCGTCCCCGTCGGCGTTGGCAAAATGGGTGAAGATCCCCTCAGCCTCCAGATGGGGCAGGGCGCACAGGGCGGCCGCCTCCCGGGCGGCCCGCTCCGGGTGGTGGGCGAGGATCCCCAGGCGGCTCATTCCGGTGTCCAGCTTGATGTGGACCCTGGCCCGGGTCCCCGCGGCTCCCGCCGCCTGGGACAGGGCCCCGGCCAGCTCAGGGGTGAACACCGTCTGGGTCAGCCCCAGCTCCACCACTTCGGCGGCCAGCTCCGGTGGGGTGTGGCCCAGGATCAGGATGGGCAGGGAGATCCCCGCCCGGCGCAGCTCCGCCCCCTCGTCCAGGCAGGCCACCGCCAGGTAGTCCGCCCCAAGCTCCTCCAGCTTTTTTGCCACGGGGACCGCCCCGTGACCGTAGGCGTTGGCCTTCACCACGCCCAAAAACCTGCTGTTTGGCGCGCAGGCGCGCAGGGCGCGGTAGTTGTGTTCCAGATCGCCCAGGCTGATCTCAGCCCAGGTCCGCATCGTCTGTTGTGTCATCGCTGGTCATCTCTTTCGTAAAGTCTGTAAACTCCGCCGTGAGCACCACCGCCCCGTCATAGGACAGCTCCGCGCGGAGCAGGTCATGGGTGTCCGGGTCAAAAAACAGGGCGCATTCGCTCCCCGTGCCCTTCTCCCCCTCCGGGTCCCGGCAGTCCACCCGCAGCACCTGCCGCTCGGCCCAGGTCTCGTGATCGCAGCGGGCCATATAGCCGGAGGTGAGCTGCTCCATCAAAAAGGGCACCGCCTCCAGGGGGGTCATCCCCTCCCCGGTGAGGGGGCCGGTGGACAGGCTGGCCCCGTCGTACTCCAGGTAGGCCCCGTCCTCCTTGAGGCGTGCGGTGATCCCGGCGATGAGCTCCGGCTCCACCACGGTGAGCACCGTCTCCCCCTCCTTCTCCCAGGACACGTCCAGCACAAAGTCGTACACCCGCTCCCCGTAGTCGGCGGTGACGGACACTGTGGCCGTCCAGGCGGACAAACTCAGGTATTCCCCCCGGATCTGGGCGGCCAGGTTGTCCGGGCTCTCCTCCCCGCTCTGCCCGCCGCAGCCGGCCAGCAGCAGGGTCATCATCAGTACACAAGACATGAGCTTGCGCACCTTTTTGTTCCTCCTACCTATGATTTTCCCGTCCGCAGACCGGACAGGTCACTTCCGATTCGTTTTTCTTTTGATCGCCAATAATCTCATATAGTCATCAAATTCGGCGGTGTTGGTCGGCTCAAACATGACCCATTTCCCATCGTGATAGGTCTTTGCCTCATCATATCGCCGGCATACGGCATCAGAAAGAGTTTCTCTTATATCTTCAACTTTTGTTCGTTCCTCTTTTCCAAAGATGATCATAAAACCAACGCAATGGCTCTTTGCATACAGACTGCAAAGGGTTTTGCCGCCTCTGCGATACTTATACTCATAAGTCCAATCCTTACCGCCAGTATTCCATACCCGCTCCATGTCGTATGCTTCCTCGATTGCCGCACATAACTTCTGCCAAACGTCAAACAAAGGCTGGCCAAGCAGGTCGATCATCGTCGATCGCGATGGTATATTTTCAAGCATAGTATTATCCTCTCCGCAGCATAACATTTATCTCCGCCCTCCAGGTCCGCCATCCCGCTCACGTCTATCTTCTAACCGCTATCTCCTTGATGGCGTAGGGCAGCTGCTCCACAAGGTCGGAGGGCAGCATGCCGTACTCCCCCTTGTCCGCTGCGGCCAGGTCTCCGGCCCGGCCGTGGAGCCATACCGCGCACACCGCCGCCCGTACCGGGTCCAGCCCCTGGCCCAGCAGGGACAGGAGGATACCCCCCAGCACGTCGCCGGAGCCGCCCTTGGCCATGCCGGAGTTGCCCGTGGTGTTCACAAAGCACTCCCCGTTGGGCAGGGCCACAATGGTCCTGTGCCCCTTGAGCACCAGCAGGCAGCCGTGCTCCCGGGCGAAGGCCCGGGCCGCTCCCAGCCGGTCCCCGTCGGACAGGTCGCCCCCCAGCCGGGCAAACTCCCCGTCATGGGGCGTCAGGATGGTGGGGCAGTCCCGCCGGGCGTCCAGTACATCCATATGCCGGGACAGTGCGTTTATGCCGTCAGCGTCCACCACCAGGGGAAAATTCACCGTGGACAGCACCTGGCAGATGAGGCTGTCCAGCGCCGGATCTTGCCCCAGGCCGGGGCCGATGAGGGCCGCGTCCTTCCCCGCCAGCGCCCCCAGCAGGGGGACCAGGGCCTCCTCCCCCAGCCTGCCGTCCTCCCCGGCGGGCAGAGGGGACGCCATGGCCTCGTCGCACTTGGCGGCGATGATGGGATATACCGTCTCCGGCACCGCCAGGCTCACCAGCCCCGCGCCGGAGCGAAGCGCTCCCCGGGATGCCAGCACCGGCGCGCCGGTGTACCCGGTGGAGCCACCCACCACCAGCACCTTGCCGAAGTCCCCCTTGTGGCCGTCCGCCGCCCGGCGGGGCAGCCAGCCTGCCGCCAGGGCCGGGGTGACCAGGTGGGTCATATATTCCTCGCCCTGGATGATGTCCTCCGGGATGCCGATGTCGTGGACGACCACCTTGCCGGCAAATAACGCCCCCTTGCCCACATACAGGCCGGGCTTTGCCATGGAGAAGGTGACGGTGACGTCCGCACGCACCGCGTCGCCCAAGATCCGTCCGGTATCCGTCTCCACCCCGGAGGGGATGTCGGCGGACACCACCTTGGCATCTGACAAGTTCATGAGCCTTACAGCACTTGCCCCAGGCTCTCTTAAGGGGGAGTTGAGCCCCACACCGAACAGGGCGTCCACGATAACGTCCGCCCCCAGGGCGAAGGCCTCCTGCTCCCCGCTGCCGGGGACATAGTCCTCCAGGGCGCCGCCCAATTCGTTCAGGCGGCGCTCCATCTCCCGGCTGTCTGCGGTCATCTTCTCCCTTTTGCCCACCAGGAAGCAGCGCACCGTCCACCCCGCCTTCCTCAGCAGCCCGGCCGCGGCCACGCCGTCCCCGCCATTGTTGCCCGGCCCGGCGAATACGGCGGCGGTCCTGCCCTGGCCCGGCCCGTTCCGGGTAAAGGGGAATGCCCCCTCCTCGGTGACCACCTCCCCCCGGACCTCGGGGAGAAACAGGCGCTTTTCCCTTCCAGGGGCGGCATCCTCCATCAGATCTTCAATGGCCTGTATGATCCCCTGGGCCGCCCGCTCCATGAGCACCGTGGACGGGATGCCCCGGTCCTGGATGGCGGCCTGGTCCATCCGCTTCATCTGGGCAGCTGTGGCAAGTTCAAACATAAGGTGATCTTCCTTTCTCCAGTGGGCGCCCTCTGTCTGTGCAGACAGTGCCCCGAATCAAGGGCTGTACCCTTGAGCTGTTATGCAAAGGCTTTGCCTTTGGAAGCAAATCTCCAAAAACCATTTCTTTTGGAGTCGTGCAAAGGCCAAAGCCCTTGCAACTCTCGAGACCCAGCCGGGCCTCCGGCGGGTTACTTTCTGCTCGTGCAGAAAGTAACCAAAGACACG
>JAHZFC010000083.1 GCA_019421525.1 Clostridiales bacterium | reverse complement strand
ATTTCTTTTGACAGCGCCAAAAGAAACGGTGTCGGACCGCCAAAGAAAAGCGCTTACCATGCTTCGGTACGTCCTTCTATGGACCGGCGCTGTGGTAACTGGGACTGTCTGGCACCCCTGCGCCGCTGCCGCTGATGCTGACAAAGGAAGTACTCTAAGACGGCCCATGGAAGAGCGCCTGATCCTGGCACTTGCTGGGAGCAGGCGTGCCCCGAGGGCCCTGCAAGCTTCCACAAGTGCCAATGGAGCGGCAGCGAAAATAAGGAAGCAGGGAGTGTCGGCTTACCCCAACGCCGGAAATAGGCTGTGGCAGTTCTTATCCTGGGCCCTCGTAATAACGGGGGACCGGGGGTGCAGGCGCTTTGAACGAAAGCGCGTCCTTTGCGCTTGAAGTTCATCTGCGCCTGACCCCCGGCGTGCTTTTGCCTTCTTTTCGCACGAGCGAAAAGAAGGTCGCCGTCAGGCGAAACCTGACGAGGCCGCAAGGCCCGGCTGGGCCCCATAAGATCGCAAGGGTAACACCTTTGTCCCCCATCCCTCATCACGGAGTGATCAATATGTCTGAAAACCTTCGCTTTGTCGATGCCTCCACTGAGGAGCACTTTCGCGCCATGTCCCTGATCCACGCCCTGGGCTGGCGGGACGCCCCACCCGGCTGTGCCGGGCGGGGACCCCATTGATTTGACTTGCGCGGGCGAAGTGAATTCGCCCTTGCGCCAAGATCTTGTCCACGCCAAAGTCTTGGCGCGGACAAAATACTTGTACGCGCCACCCGGCGCGGCGTGTCCCACCATCCCATGTCATGGATGTGATAAAAATGTCTGAGAACTTACATTTTGTAGACGCCTCCACCGAGGAACATTTTCGCGCCATGTCCCTGATCCACGCCCTGGGCTGGCGGGACACATATGCGGGCTTTGTGCCCGATGCGTACATGGCCAGGGAGATCACCGACGTGCGCTGGGTGGACCAGTTCCGGGCCGACTACGAGACAGGCCGCTGTCATGGTCTGCTCCTTTACAGAGCCGATGTCCCAGTGGCCTGCATCAACTACGGCCCGGCCAGGACCGAAAACCTCAACGCCGGGACGGCCTCTTCCTTCCCCAACGACGGCTACCGGGACTGGGGGGAGATCATCTCCTTCTACACCCACCCGGAGGAGCGGGGGAAGGGCTATGGCGGCCTGCTCTTTGAGGAGGCGGTGAGCCGCCTGCGGGCTCTGGGCTTCCATAGGCAGTTCGTCTTTGTCCTGCGGGAAAACGAAAAGGCCCGCCGCTTCTATCAGCGCCACGGCTTTGCCTGGGACGGCACCCACGCCGATATCCCCTTCCCGCCGGACGCCATCTGCGTGGACCTGCGGTATGTCAGGACCTTCTGAGCGCCGCCGTTCCGGTACTCACAGGTCCTTACTCATATACGAACGTGCTGACGGGCCGTCCGCGCCCGCAGCTTGGAAAGGAGGCTTGGCGCGCAAGCGCGCCAAACACAGATGAAATACGACTTCACCAGCATCCTGGACCGCCGGGGCAGGGACGCCATCGCCATCGATGCCCTGGGCCACGGCACCGCGCCCGGCGCCCCCAAGGAGGGCTTCGACGCCATCCCCATGTGGGTGGCGGACATGAACTTCCCCACGGTCCCCACCGTCACCCAGGCCCTGATCGAACGGGCCCAGCACCCCGCCTTCGGCTACTTTGCCCCCACGGATGAGTATTTCGATTCCATCATCCGCTGGCAGGAGACGCGCAACCGCGTCACCGGCCTTGCCCGGGAGCACATCGGCTATGAGAACGGCGTGCTGGGCGGTCTGATCAGCACCCTGGGGGTGCTGTGCTCCCCCGGGGACAAGATCCTGCTCCACTCCCCCACCTACATCGGCTTCACCAACAGCATCGAGGACCACGGCTACCACATCGTCCTCAGCCCCCTGAAGCTGGACGGGGACGGCGTGTGGCGGATGGACTTCGATGACATGGACCGGAAGCTCAAGGAGCACAAGATCCACGCCGCCGTGTTCTGTTCCCCCCACAACCCCTGCGGCCGCGTGTGGGAGCGCTGGGAGCTGGAGCGGGCCATGGAGATCTACCGGGACAACGACGTGATGGTGATCTCCGACGAGATCTGGTCCGACCTGACCCTGGAGGGCTATCAGCACATCCCCCTCCAGTCGGTGTCCGAGGATGCCCGGATGCGCACCGTGGCCCTGTACGCCCCCTCCAAGACCTTCAACCTGGCCGGGCTGATCGGCAGCTACCACATCATCTACAACAAGACCCTCCGGGAGCGGGTGGAGAAGGAGTCCTCCCTGTGCCACTACAACGACATGAACGTCATGTCCATGCACGCCCTCATCGGCGCCTACCGGCCGGAGGGCTATGAGTGGCTGGACGAGCTGCGCCAGATCCTGACCCAAAACGTGGACTACGCCTGCGGCTACATCGCAGGGCACTTCCCCGGCATCCAGGTGGCCCGGCCCCAGGGCACCTATATGCTTTTCCTGGACTGCACCACCTGGTGTCAGGACCACGGCAAGTCGTTGGACGAGCTGCTCCGCGCCGGCTGGGACGTGGGCGTTGCCTGGCAGGATGGCCGGCCCTTCCACGGTCCCTGCTCCATCCGCATGAACCTGGCCCTCCCCCTATCCCGGGTGGAGGAGGCCATGGACCGGCTGAGCCGGTACGTGTTCCACGCCTGAGCCCGTCCTTTCCCGGTCCGGGCTTTGAAGCAAGTCCCGCCTCTGTCGCGACACAGGCGGGACTTGTTCGCTTTTCCCGGTCTCACGCCCCCCTGGTCCTGTGCATATGCCATGACCACCGTTGAAGGCTCTCCATAGCAAAGGTCTATCAATTTTAACGGGACGCATTCCCTGCGGATATATCCAGAGGCTCTGCCCAGCACCGCAGGACCGCCGTATAGCGGTCCTGCGGTGCTCTTTTCGTCTGTTCCCTTACTCTCCTCCACCTCTGACCTCTTTTCAACCGATCGAGCCAGGCCGATCTGCTAAGGTTACGATCGATCTATTTTTTATGTTTTTTCGCCTCTTTTCTCCCGGACGATCATTTTCCCCATTTTTCCCAGTTTTTTCCTGCTATATTGATGACGATCGAAGCCGTGCACCCGCCTTTTCTTCCCTCTTCCGCTCCCCATCCGCCTGGCGGGTCTCTCACTCGGCATCCGGTCGCTCCACCCGAACGGGTGTTTACATAGATGATCGATTTCCCAGGAAAAGGAGGAACCACATGATATGAAGCGAAATTTTCGGCGCACAGTGAGCCTGCTGTGCGCGCTGGCGCTGTGCATCGGGCTGCTGCCCATGGCGGCGCTGGCGGAGGACACGGCCCTTGTCCCATCGTTGGACGGAACATCGGACGCAACGGGCGGCGGCGGGACGTCCTCAGAGGAAGGGTCCACATCCACAACGGTCCCAAATGACCTCAGCGGCACAGATCCGCTGGCGGTCGCCCCGGAGGTCCAGGCCTTTCTGGATGCGGTCGCCGCCCTCCCGGAGGAGATCGTCCCGGAGGGGCAGGACACGGCGGCCGCGCTGGTGGAGGCCGCCGAGGCGGCCTATGCCGCGCTCTCTGAGATCGTGCTGACCGAGGAGGAGACAGCCGCGGTCGAACAGGCCCTGACTGCCCTGGAGACGGTCCGGACCGCCCTGGACGCCCTGGACAGCAGCGCTGACCCAGCCGCCCTGGCACCGGGAGTCAGCATCATCACCGAGGGCGCCTCCGGCGCCACCTATGACATCGGCGACGGCGCCGCCCTCATGATCTCCGGCCAGCAGGCCGGCCAGACCGCTCCCATCGTGTTCACCGACTGCACCTTCCTCCTGTCCGGCGGGACGGTGCGGATCTCCGGCGATCAGGATGGCATCAGCTACAACAACGGCGAGGTGGTCACCAAGCTGTGGATCGGCGGCAATGTCCGGTTCGACAACTGTACCTTCCAAACGGCGCAGGGCGCGACTAAGACCACCAGCGCCGGCTATGACGCGGCGATCTATTTCTTCTCCGGCGACATCGTCCTGAACAGCTGCACCCTCACCGCCGAGGGCTATAACGGCCAGTTCCTGGGGCTGTATGGCTCCAGCGGATCGGTCACATTCTCTGACTGTGATATCTCCACCGTCGGCAACCAAAACGGCTGGAGCTACGCCATGTACGCCGGCAGCGTGCTCAAGCTGCTGGACGGCTCCACCCTGTCCGCCACCGGGATGTCCGTGGACAGCGGCAACACCAACGCCTTCTACTCCGGAGACAACCGCACCGGCTATGACGCGATCTACATCGAGGATTCCCATGTGGACTTCAGCGACAACCAGGCGGGCGGCTTTGCCATCAACAACGTGAACATCCATGTGACCGACTCCACCATCAACGTCAGCGACAACCTGGGCAACGCCTGCAACTCCGGCTACTGGATCGTGGACGGCTCCACCATCACCATGAACGGCAACCGGGGCGGACATGCCCTGTCCTGCATCGGCTTTGAGATGACCGATTCCACCCTGGAGATCCTCCACAACGGCTACGCCGGGATCTATATCCAGTCCCGCGATTCCTCGCTCACCCGCTGCACGGTGGACCTGCGCTGCAACGGGGAGCGGCTGCTGAGCTATACCGCCGGCGACCTGTGGGTCGGCAGGCGGACATCCGGCGTAGACTACAAATATGATCTGACGATCGATAGTTGTACATCTGTTGCTCAGCCTGGTTCCGCCTGGTTGGGCGCTGTGGGCCGCATGGGTTCCGTGACCACGACCGAGGGCAGCAGTGTGGTGGCCTATGACCTAAACAGCAACGCCGCTGATAACCTGAAAAGCAACACGGAACCTGTTCTCACCAGCGCCGCTATCGCTTTGGATGGAGAGGAAAACACACACACCCTGCTTTTGGACCCGTTCATGACGAGCGACTACGCCAGGGGCAACGGGGAGTCCACCGCCGGCAGCAACGACGTGGACCTGTTCGAGGACGACCGTGTGGACGATCCCGCCGATATCCTGGGCGCAGGCGTCGCCAAGATCGGCACGCTGACCGACGCCCAGCTGTCCCACCACAGGTACGACTGGACGGCCGGTGAGGTCCGATACGAGGCCACGGAGGCCGCCTACGGCGCGCTGGCCTACCCCTGCGCCGATGTCTGCGGGGATTATATCGGCCAGACCGGCTCCCACCCCAACAGCTTTGACTGTGCCGGCACCTATGTCTACGCCCCGCTGGTGGGCCTGGCCTTTGATGCCAACCTGCCCACAGGCACAGGCTCTGTGCTGTCCGTGTACGGCATGCCGGAGGCGCAGACCACCATCACCTACGGCGGGACAGGCACACGGCCTGACCAGATCCCGGCGGCGCTGGACAACAGCGATGACTACAACTGGGTCTTTGCCGGCTGGACGGCGGACCCCGAGGGGACTGCTCCCTATGATTTCACCACACCGCTGACGGAAAACTGGACGGTGGTATATGCCCAGTGGGAGCGGGTGGAGGCGGGGGAAGGCAGCCTCACCATCTCCAAAACGGTCAACGGGACCACAGATGAGCAGATCCTGGATCAGAGCTTCGGGTTCACTGTCACCTTCCTGGCAGATGGCGCCTACCCCTATTTCTTCAACGATGAGACCACCCCCGCCGGCACCATCACCAGCGGCGGCACCGTCGCGCTGAAAAACGGCCAGACCGTCTCCATCAACGGCATCCCCGCCGGCACCGTCTACACCGTGTCAGAGGCAGTGACGGATGGGTTCGTGACCACTGTGAAAAACAGCGACGGTCCGTCTCTCATCACCACCTACCGGGAGGACACCGTCGATGCCACCGGCACCATCGTGGCCAACACGGCGTCTGTGGTCCACTATGTGAACACCTATCAGACGCCGGAGCCCCCCGCCGTTCCCGGCCTGTCGGTCCGCAAGGCGCTCACGGAGGTCAACGCACGGCCCTACATCGGCGGTCAGGTGGAGAGCGGCGACGCGCTGACCTACACCATTACCGTCACCAACACCGGCGGCACCGTGCTGACCGGCATCACGGTGGCAGACGCCCTGCCGGCCGGCCTGCGGCTGACCAGCGCGGACAGCTCCTGGACCGTTGCCTCCTTAGATCCGGGCCAGTCCCGGACCGTCACTCTGACCGCGGTGGTCCGCTCCACTGCCGAGGGCCAGCTGCTGACCAACACGGTCACCGCCGCGGCCGGCGACCTCACCGCCACCGACAGCTGCAGCGTCCGGGTGGAGGACAGCTACACCCCGGTGCCCATCCCCGATCCCGACCCAGATCCCACCCCCGACCCCGGCGGCGAGGACGACGATGACCCGGAGGGGCTGAACACGGAGGACCATGTGGCCTACCTCATCGGCTTCACAGACGGTACCATCCGGCCAGAGGCCAGCATCACCCGGGCCGAGGTGGCCACGATCTTCTTCCGCCTGCTCACCGACGGGGCCCGGGAACAGTACTGGAGCCAGACCAACCCTTATCCCGATGTGGACAGCGATGACTGGTACAACAACGCCATCTCCACCCTGACCAACATGGGGATCCTCACCGGGTATGACAACGGCAGCTTCGGTCCCACCGACTCCATCACCCGGGCGGAGTTCACCACCATCGCCGTACGATTCTTCCAGTCGGCCTATGACTACGGGTACACCGGCGGCTACTCCGATGTGGACGGCACCGAGTGGTATGCCCGCTACGTCGCCGCTGCCACCGCGCTGGGGCTGGTAGAGGGCATGCCAGACGGCACCTTCCGCCCCCTGGCCAGCATCACCCGGGCGGAGGCGGCCACCATCGTCAACCGCACCCTGGGCCGGGCCCCCCACGAGGACCACCTGCTGCCCTGGGCTCAGATGATCACCTGGCCGGACAACAGCAGCGCCCAGGCCTGGTACTATGAGGCCATGCAGGAGGCCACCAACTCCCACGACTACACCTGGACCGAGGAAGACGGCCAGACCGTGGAGGGGTGGACCGAAAAGCTGGAGGAGCGGGACTGGGCCGCCCTGGAGCGGGAGTGGTCCAATGCCAATTCCGCCCCTGGCGGCGAGGTCATGGACTGACCCCCATCCCTTTTTGACTCAGAACACAGCATACGACAGCTCCCTTCAGCCGGTCTGAAGGGAGCTGTCATCCTTTTGACTGGTATCCGGCAGCAGAGCGCCCACCTCGTCTGCCCCGTTTCGGTCAGGGGCCGCCCGGGCTTTGACGGAGATCTTACAAACTTCCCCTTGACAAATCCAGATCTCCTGCTAAAATATAGTTCATCTATTTTAGATAAAAATTTTTAATTAAATTTTCGAAACTACTTCAAGGAGCGTTTGTCATGGAATTTGAAAAAGTAAGAGAGATCATCGTGGAGACCCTGAGCTGCGACCTGGACAAGGTGACCATGGAGGCCCGCCTGGCCGACGACCTGGGGGCCGACTCCCTGGCGGCGGTGGAGCTGTCCATGGCCCTGGAGGAGGCGTTCGACGTGACCATCAGCGACGAGGACCTGCCCAACATGAAAACTGTGGGCGATCTGGTCAACTTCATCCGCGCACACGCGGCGTAAAACGCTTGGGGCATCGGCCAGTGCCGGTGCCCTTTCCCGAGAGGAGACAGTCATGAACGACCAAGAGATCTTTGAGCTGATGGCCCGGTTCGACGCCAGCACGGCCACGAAAATGAAGCTGTCCGTGGGAAATTTTTCCCTGGAGCTGGAAAAGGACGGAGCTGCGGCCTCCTGCGGTGCCGCCCCCACCCCCCTGCCTCGCTCCGCCGAGGACAGCGCGGCCCCTGCGGGCACCTTTCTCACCGCCCCTCTGGTGGGCACCTTCTACCTCGCGCCCGAGCCGGGGGCGGAGCCCTTCGTCCGGCCAGGGCAGCGGGTGGAGAAGGGGCAGACCGTGGCCCTGCTGGAGGCCATGAAGATGATGAGCGAGGTGCAGGCCCCCTGCGACTGCGTCATCCAGGAGGTCCTGGCCCAGGACGGGGCCCTGGTGTCCTTCGGGGACCCCCTGATGCGGTATCAGGAAGGGTGAGCCCATGTTCAAGCGTATTTTGATCGCCAACCGGGGTGAGATCGCCGTGCGGATCTTCCGGGCCTGCCGGGAGCTGGAGATCGAACCGGTGGCCGTGTACTCCCAGGCGGACCGGGAGGCCCTCCACGTCCAGCTGGCGGAGCGGGCCTACTGCATCGGCCCGGCCCGGGCGGCGGACAGCTATCTTGATATGGACGCCATCCTCACCGTGGCCAGGGCCGCCGGCTGCGACGCCATCCACCCAGGCTATGGCTTTTTGTCTGAAAACCCGGACTTTGCCGACGCCTGTGAAGGGGCGGGGATCGCCTTCATCGGCCCGCCCGGCCATGTGATCCGGGCCATGGGCAACAAGGCCGCCGCCAGGTCGCTGAT
The DNA here is from genome assembly GCA_019421525.1 of Clostridiales bacterium. Classification (GTDB taxonomy): domain Bacteria; phylum Bacillota; class Clostridia; order Oscillospirales; family Oscillospiraceae; genus Enterenecus. The sequence continues at coordinate 1,357 of JAHZFC010000083.1, read as the reverse complement.
GCGGAAGGCCGGCGTGCCGGTGGTGCCAGGCTCCGACGGGGCGGTGGAGAGTGCGGCCCAGGCAAAAGCGGTCGCCGACGCCATCGGATATCCGGTGCTCCTCAAGGCCGCCGCCGGCGGCGGCGGCCGGGGGATGCGCAAGGTATATGGACCGGACCAGCTGGAGCCCCTGTTCGAGGAAGCCCGCAGCGAGGCGCTCTCCTGCTTCGGAGACGGGGAGATGTACCTGGAGAAGCTGATCCTCCGCCCCCGGCACATCGAGTTCCAGATCATGGCGGACAGCCGGGGGAACGTGATCCAGCTGGGGGAACGGGACTGCTCCATCCAGCGGCGCAACCAGAAGCTCCTGGAGGAGTCCCCCTCCAAGGCCCTCACGCCAGCTCTGCGGGCGGAGATGGGCCGGGCAGCTGTGACAGCGGCCCGGGCGGCGGGCTACCAGAACGCGGGCACCGTCGAATTCGTGTTGGACCAGGAGGGCCGCTACTACTTCATCGAGATGAATACCCGCATCCAAGTGGAGCACCCGGTGACCGAGCTGACCACCGGCCTGGACCTGGTCCGGGAGCAGATCCGCGTCGCGGCCGGGCTGCCGCTGTCCGTCGCCCAGGAGGAGGTGGTCTTTCGGGGCCACGCCATAGAATGCCGCATCAACGCCGAGGACCCTGCCCGGGGCTTTCTGCCCAGTCCGGGCAAGGTGGGCTTCCTCCACCTCCCCGGCGGCATCGGGGTCCGGGTGGACACCGGGCTGTACCCCGGCTGTGAAATGCCCGCCTGGTACGACTCCCTCATGGCCAAGATCATCGTCTGCGCCCCCACCCGGCTGGAGGCCATCCGCCGGATGCGCCGGAGCCTGGAGGAGCTGATCATCGAGGGGCCTGCCACCAACATCGACCTGCTCCACCAGATCCTCTACCACCCGGACTTTGTCCGGGGCCATTATGACACCGGATTTTTGGAGGACAACCTGGACACGCTCCTGGCCTGGAGCGGCAGCGGAGAGGAGGAAGCCGGATGAGCACCATCCTGGCCCAGCGCCGGCAGAAGCTGCTGGCCATGAAGGCCCTGCGCAGCACCCCGCCGGCCCCTGCCCACGCCCGGGAGCTGTGCCCCGGCTGCTCCAAGCCGGTGGAGCGCCGGACGCTGTCCAGCCACCGGTATGTCTGTCCCCTGTGCGGCTACCATCACCCGGTGGGGGCCTATTACCGGCTGAGTCTGGTGCTGGACAAGGGCACCTTTCGGGAGCTGGACGCCGACCTGGTGTCCAGCGACCCGCTGGCCTTCCCCGGTTACCCGGCCAAGCTGGAAAAGGCCCGCCGTCTCACCGGCACCGGGGAGGCGGTGGTCACCGCCCTGGGCC
>JAHZFC010000082.1 GCA_019421525.1 Clostridiales bacterium | reverse complement strand
CATAAGGGACAAAAAGCGGGAAAAAAGGACGAGGTTTCCCTTTTCCCGCAAAGCCGAGCAGAGAGACTGAAGAGCGCCCGCGCCCGACGCGCGGGCGCTCTTGCGTATCCGCGTGACCAGACGCCGCATCCCGCCGGATCGAGGCACAGGATAGAGCAGGTTGACAAAAATACGGATCCGTACTATAATATGGGCTCGTGCAAGTACGGATCCGTATTTAAGGAGGGCGAGACATGGAACAGATCATCGATCACAACGAGGCCATCCTGCGCCTGACCGACGCCATCAACAAGATCGACGGCGCCTATTATTTCTGCGCCAAGCACATGGGGGTCAAGGAGAATACCCTGGCGGTGCTGTTTGCCCTGGATGACGGGAAGCCCCATAGCCAGACGCAGATCGCCAGGGAATGGCTCATCCCAAAGACCACGGTGAACACAGTGGTGAAGGAGCTGACGGAGGAGGGGTACGTCACGCTGATGGGAACGGGGCATGCTCGAGAGAAGAACATCGTTCTGACCCGGCGGGGCAGGGCCTATGCAGACGAGATCATGAAAGAGATGAAGCTGGCGGAGCGACAGGCGCTGGAGCAGACGCTGAATAAGTACCCGCCGGAATTCATCGACGCAATCGAAAGTTTTGCGGGTCATCTGCGCCACGCTTTTGCCGAGCGAAAGCTGATCTAGACTTCAACATGGGATAAGGAAAGGGATCTCTATGGACTCACAGACGCTGTTTGCCAGGACGCCGCCGGTAAAGCTGTTTTTCCTGGCATCCATCCCCGGGGCAGTGGGGATGCTGGCCTCCGCCCTCTATCAGCTCATCGACGGGATATTCGTCGGACAGATCTTGGGGGAGACCGCCTTTGCGGCACTCAATTTCGCCATGCCCTTCGTCATCATCAACTTTGCCCTGGCAGACCTGGTGGGCGTGGGCTCCGCTGTCCAGATCTCTATCAGCCTGGGCCGGGGGGAGGAACGGCAGGCAAACAACATCTTCACCTGTGCCTGCCTGCTGATCGTAGCCACCGGCGCAGGGGTGGGGGCAGTCCTGTTTGCCGGGGCGCCGGCCCTCATCTCCCTGATGGGGGCGGAGGGGGAGTTCGCCCGGCAGGCGGTGGAGTATCTGCGGGTGTACGCCCTGTGCTCCCCGGTGACGACCATCGTATTCGCCATGGACAACTATCTGCGTATCTGTGGGAAGATCCGGGGCAGTATGGTGCTGAACGTGTTCATGTCGGTCATGAGCGCCGTGCTGGAATTCGTGTTCCTGTTCGTGTTCCGCTGGGGCATCTGGGGCGCGGCGCTGGCCACCTGTACGGGCATGTTCCTGTGCGTGTGCATCGCCCTGGCCTCCTTTGCCCGGGGAGGGATGCAGCTGCGCTTCTGCAGGCCCAGGTTCGAGGCCCACATGATCCGGCAGATCGTCTCCTGCGGCAGTCCGAACTTTTTGAACAACATCGCCGGGCGCATCACCTCCATCCTGATGAACACGCTGCTGCTGCGTCTGGGCGGGGAGGCCGCCGTGTCCGTCTATGGCATCCTGATGTATACGGAGAGCTTCGTCCAGCCGCTGCTCTACGGCATGTGTGACTCCCTCCAGCCGGCGGTGGGCTTCAACTGGGGGGCCGGGAAGTTCAGCCGGGTGCGGGCGATCGAGCGGTGCTGCTATGCGGCCAGTGCCGTGATATCAGTGTCGGCAGCAGCAGCGATCTTCCTGCTCCCGGAACAGATCGCCGCCCTGTTCATGCCGGAGGGGGACAGCTCGTTCCTGTCCATGTCGGTGGGCGCTTTGCGGCTGTTCAGTCTGACCTTTCTGACCCGCTGGTTCTCCTTTGCCTCCCAAAGCTGGATGCTGGCCATCGAAAAGCCCATCCCCGCCACCGCGATCTCCCTGTCCACCGCCTTTGTCTGCCCGGTGCTGCTGGTGGCGGCCCTGTGGCCTCTGGGGCTGACCGGCCTGTGGCTGAACTTTGCCGGGACATCCCTGCTGGTGGCTGCGCTGTCCGTCATGATCCTCCTGCGTTTCCGTGCCCAGCTGTCCCAGCCGGACCAGGGGGACGCGTAGGCGCGGAGACGATTTTGTCGTCCGGCCTGCAGTGTCCAAACTTTATGATACCTTCATATTTTCTTCCTTTACGGCAGTGGGAAAATGGAGTATACTAGGCTAAACTGTCAGAAAGGGGAATGACATATGCTGTTTGTCTGCTATCCCAAGTGCACCACCTGCCAGAAGGCCCAAAAATGGCTGGAGGGAAACGGTGTGTCCTATACGGTCCGCCATATCAAGGAGGACAGGCCTACCCGCGCCGAGCTGGAGCAGTGGTGGAAGCGCAGCGGCCTGCCTCTCAAGCGGTTCTTCAACACCAGCGGCCTGCAGTACAAGGCCCTGGGGCTGAAGGACAAGCTGCCCGGCATGAGCGAGGAGGAGCAGCTGGACCTGCTCTCCACCGACGGGATGCTGGTCAAGCGCCCTCTGCTGGTGGGGGAGGACAGGGTGCTGGTGGGCTTTCGGCAGGTTGAGTGGGAAGAGGCCCTGAGGGGCTGAGCCACGGGATGGGAAGACCGATATGCTTCAAAGACAGAGAAAAGGTCCCTCGCAGCTGACCGGGCGCGCCCAGGCACACCAGGAGCCGCCGGAGCAGGACGGGGGAGAGCAGCAGGAGGTCCGCGCCCGGAAGATCGAGCGCATCTTCCCCGACCCCAAAACTGGGCTGACGGGCCAGCAGGCGGCGGAGCTGCTGCAGCACGGCTACGGCAACCACACCGACGACCCCAACATCAAGACCACCCGGCAGATCGTCCGGGAGAACACCCTGACCTTCTTCAACCTGGTGTTCGTGGTGCTGGCGGCGCTGCTGGCCATCGTGGGCAGCTTTGCGGACATGACCTTCCTGCTCATTGCCGCTGCCAACTCCCTGATCGGCATCATCCAGCAGATCCGCAGCCGGGACACCCTGGCTAAGCTCAGCCTGCTGGCGGAGGCCAAGGTCAAGGTGGTGCGGGACGGGCGGCTGGGCACGGTGCCCGTCCACAAGCTGGTGCGGGAGGACATCGTGGAGCTGGCCGCCGGGGACCAGATCCCCGCCGACGGGCCGGTGGTGTCCGGCTCGGTACAGGTCAACGAGGCCCTGCTCACCGGCGAGGCGGACGCCATCACCAAGCAGCCGGGGGATCAGCTGCTCTCCGGCAGCTTCGTGGTGTCCGGCCGGTGCAGGGCGAGGATGGACAAGGTGGGTGCGGAGAGCTATGCCGCCCGTCTGGCGGCCAAGGCCAAGGCGGACCAGGGCGTGGGCAAGTCCCAGATGATGCAGTCCCTGGACAAGCTCATCCGGGTCATCGGCTACGCCCTCATCCCCATCGGCATCGCCCTGTTCTGCAATGAGATCTTCGTGCTGGACACCTCCTTTACCGAGGCGGTCCCCGCGGTGGTGGCCTCCCTGATCGGCATGATCCCCGAGGGGCTGTACCTGCTGACCAGCGTGGCGCTGGCGGTGTCGGTGGTGCGCCTGGCCCGGAAAAAGACCCTGGTCCACGACATGAACTCCATCGAGACCCTGGCCCGGGTGGACGTTTTGTGCGTGGACAAGACGGGGACCATCACCCTGCCGGAGATGTCGGTGCGGGAGGTGGTCTACCTGGATGAGGAGGACTATCCCAAGCAGCGGGCGGAGGACATCCTGAACGCCTGCTACACCGCCCTGGACGCGGACAACGACACCGCCCGGGCCATGGCCGCCCGGTTCAACAAGCCCACCCGCTGGCCGGTGGAGCGGACCATCCCCTTCACCTCGGCCACCAAGTGGTCGGCGGTGGTGTTCAAGGGCCAGGGAGCCTATGTCATCGGCGCGCCCGAGTTCATCCTGGGGGAGGAGTACAAGCTGCTGGAGCCTATGGCCGCCCCCTATCAGGCCCAGGGCTGCCGGGTGCTGCTGGCGGCCAAGTGCGACACGCCGCCGGTCCAGGGACAGCCTCTGTCCGGGGTCATCGACCCCTTTGCCCTGGTGGTCATCAACAACCCCATCCGGCCCGAGGCGCCGGATACCTTCCGCTATTTTGCCCAGCAGGGGGTGGCGGTGAAGGTCATCTCCGGCGACAACCCGGCCACCGTCTCCCAGGTGGCCCTCCAGGCGGGCATCGAGGGGGCGGACCGGTTCGTGGACGCCGGGGAGCTCAGGGAGCCGGCGGACTATGCCCGGGCGGTGCGGGACTACACCGTGTTCGGCCGGGTGACCCCGGACCAGAAGCGCAAGCTGGTCAAGGCCCTGCAAAAGGCGGGCCACACCGTGGCCATGACAGGGGACGGCGTCAACGACGTGCTGGCCCTCAAGGACGCCGACTGCGGCATCGCCATGGCCTCCGGGGCGGAGGCCGCCTGCCAGGTGGCCCAGCTGGTGCTGCTGGACTCCAACTTTGCCTCCATGCCCCTGGTGGTGGCGGAGGGGCGGCGGGTCATCAACAATATCCAGCGCTCTGCCGCGCTGTACCTTGTGAAGAACATCATGTCCTTTGTTCTGGCGCTGATCAACCTGATCGCGGGTTTCCCGTCCCCCTTCATCCCCATGCAGCTGACATTGATCAGCGCGGTGACCATCGGCATCCCCTCCTTCTTCCTGGCCCTGGAGCCCAACCATGAGATCGTCCGGGGCAAATTCATGCAGAATGTCCTGCGCAAAGCCCTGCCGGGGGGACTGACCAATATCGTGCTCATCGTGGGCCTGCAGCTGTTCACCCAGGCGTTCACCTTCGAGCGGGCTACCCTGTCCACCCTGTGTACCGTGCTTATCGGGTTCGTGGGCCTGCTGGTGCTCTACTATGTCTCCCGGCCGCTGGATTGGAAGCGGTGGCTCCTGCTGGGCACCATGACGGTCGTCTTTGTGGTCGCGGTGGTGTGGTTCGGAGGCTTCTTTGGGCTGACGCCCCTGGACTTCCAGTCCGCGCTGGTGATTGCCGTGTTCCTCATGCTGGCCCCGTCGGTGATCTACGTGTTCGAAAAGCTCTTCGAGCTGGGCTCTGCCGCCCTTGGCCTGTGGACGGGCCGCCGGACAGACCGGGTGCGGAAGCCTCTGCTCCGCCGCTGAATCGGGGCGTTTCAAGGGATCTCATGCACAGCTCCTCCATACGGGGGAGCTGTGCTTTTCAACAGATACTTTAATACATTAGTGCGCAGTATTGACGAAAGAGGGGAGACAGGGTAAACTCTGACATAGATCTTCAAACAAGGGGGTTTGGAAGAACGTGAAAGAGAGAGAAAGTTTTGCCTCACGCCTGGGCTTCGTGCTCATCTCCGCGGGATGTGCCATCGGCCTGGGCAATGTGTGGCGCTTCCCGTACATCACGGGAAAGTACGGCGGGGCGGCCTTTGTGCTGATCTACCTGCTGTTTTTGGTGATCATGGGCCTGCCGGTGATGGTCATGGAGTTCTCCGTGGGCCGGGCCAGCCAGAGAAGTATTGCCCTGTCCTTCCAGAAGCTGGAGCCTAAGGGGACCAAGTGGCACTGGTACAGCTGGTTCGGCATCGCGGGAAACTATCTGCTGATGATGTTTTACACCACTGTGGCCGGATGGCTGCTGATCTACTGCATCAAAATGGCCAGGGGAGATTTTGCCGGAATGGATGCCGCTGGCGTGGGTGCGGAGTACAAGGCTCTCCAGGGCCAGCCCGTCCTGATGACCCTGTTTATGGTCATCGTGGTGGCCTTGTGTATGCTGGTATGTTCCCGGGGGTTGCGCAACGGCGTGGAAAAGGTGAACAAGTTCATGATGCTGTGCCTGCTGGTGGTGATGGTGCTGCTGGCGGTGCGCTCCGTCACCCTGGAAGGGGCGGCGGAGGGCCTGTCCTTCTACCTCAAGCCTGATTTCCACAACCTGATGTACGATGAGGCGGGCAACTTCATCCTGGGCGAGGCCATCTACGCCGCCATGGGCCAGGCGTTCTTTACCCTGTCCCTGGGCATCGGCGCCCTGGCCATCTTCGGCAGCTACATCGGCAAGGAGCACCGGCTCATGGGCGAGGCGGTCCGGGTGGGCGTGCTGGACACCTTCGTGGCCTTTACCGCCGGCCTCATCATCTTCCCGGCCTGCTTTGCCTTCGGCGTGGCCCCGGACAGCGGGTTCGGCCTGATTTTTGTCACTCTGCCCAATGTGTTCAACTCCATGCCCCTGGGCCGGCTGTGGGGGGCGCTGTTCTTCGTGTTCATGTCCTTCGCGGCCCTGACCACCATCACCGCTGTGTTTGAGAACATCATTTCTTTCGCCATGGATCGGTGGGAATGGAGCAGAAAAAAGGCGGTTTGGGTGAATTTCGCAGCCATCCTGGTGTTGTCAATGCCCTGCATTCTGGGCTTTAACTTGTGGTCCGCCTTCCAACCCTTAGGGGCGGATAGCAATATCATGGCCCTGGAGGACTTCCTGATCACAGATAATCTGCTTCCCCTGGGGTCTTTGGTGTATCTGCTGTTCTGCGTCAGCCGCAGGGGCTGGGGCTGGAAAAACTTCCTGGCGGAGGCCAACGCCGGACAGGGGCTGCGCTTCCCGGAGAAGGTGCGCTTCTATGTCACCTGGATCTTGCCCCTCATCGTGCTCATCATCTTTGTGGTGGGCTACTGGAACCGCTTTTTCGCCTGAATGTCAGGTGTGACAGGACAACAAAAGGTCCCTGGCGGCATCCGGATATCCGGATGCCGCCAGGGACCTTTTTCAAAATAGGCTCAGCTGCTGGAGGGGGCGGGGACGGGCTCTGGGGGTGGACCGCTCCACCTCCTCCGGCAGTTCGTCCAGGAAGGGGGAGGGCTCCGGGCTGGTGGTGAGGACCAGCTCCTCCCGGGCCCGGGTCATGCCCACGTAGAACAGCCGCCGCTCCTCCTCCACGTCCGCCGGGCGGCTCTGAGATTCCAGGGGAAGGGTGCCTGCGGTGAGCCCGGCTAGGAACACCACCGGGAACTCCAGGCCCTTGGAGCCGTGGAGGGTCATGAGATGGACAGCCCCGGACTGCCAGCCCTTTCCGGCGGCCCGGCGCACATCTGCCTCCTGGCCCAGTGCCAGGGCATCCCACAGGGCGGAAAAGCTGGGGTGGAATACCGCCAGGTCCCGCAGCTTGGCCAGGGCGGGGGAGGGACCGTATCCCTCCTGCCAACGGTCTATCAGCACCCGGGGCTTCTCTCCCTCCACCAAGGGCAGCCATTTCTCCGCCCGGTCCAGCCAGGCACCCAGCACGCCGTAGTCTCCCAGGGAAGGACGCAGGAGGTCCGGGTCGAACCGGTCCAGCTTCCGGCAGGCGTCCGCGGCCTGCTCCATGACCTCGGCAGGGCAGTTCCACTGGAGCCGGAGGGCCGCCTCCAGCGCCGCCCGGTCCGAGGGGACCAGGAGGGAGCGGAAGAAGGACAGCACCCCACGGACGGATGGGTCATCTAAGTAGTCCTCCCGCCCGCTGACGACACAGGGGATGTCGTCGTGGGCCAGGCACTGCTCGATCAGCTCCAGCTGCCGGTGGGTGCGGCAGAGCACCGCCATGTCGGAAAAGGAGCGGGCAGTCCGTTCATGGTCCAGAGCCTGGGCCTCCAGCATATCCACCCCGCCCGCCATGCGGGCGATCTCCTTGGCGATGAACACCCCTTCCGCGAAGCTGTCCTGGGCCTGTACCAGCCGGACCGGGGCCCCGGAGGGGCGGTGGGGAACGAGGTCCCTTGTGGGGCCAGGGGCGTGGCTGATCACCGCGGTGGCTGCCTTCAAGATCTCCGGGGTGGAGCGGTAGTTTTCCCGCAGGGAGATGGACCTGGCATCGGGGTGATCGGCCAGCAGCTGCTGGAAGCATTGCCCCGTGGCGCCCCGGAAGCCGTAGATGGACTGGTCCGGGTCGCCGATGACGAACAGGCTCTTCCCGCCCTGGCTCCACGCCTGGACCAGCTCATACTGGGTCTGGCTCACGTCCTGGAACTCGTCCACCAGCAGGTGGGTGAAGCGGCGCTGGCCGGCGGTGTCCACCTTCAGCCCTTCCGAGAGCAGGTCGTCAAAGTCCAGGGCGCCCAGCGCCCGCAGGCGTGCTTCATAGGCGTGGTAGAGATCCGGGCCCAGCTGGGCTTCCTCAAAGGAAAAGCCGCTTTTCACCCGGGAGACCCCCTGGAGCAGCGCCCGGGCGCTCCCGGTCCGCCCGGTGTCCCGGAGGACCTGCTCGGCCTGGGTGAGGGCCTCCGTCTGGCTGATGAGGCGCACATCCCCCAGCAGCTTCCGGCAGATGGCATGGAAGGTCCCGATGGTCATGGCTGACACCGCCCGCCTGCCGCCCAGCCGCTGTTCCAGCCGGTCGCGCATCTCCGTGGCGGCCTGGTTGGTGAAGGTGACGGCGGTGATCTCGCTGGGCTTGACGCCCAGCTCCTCCACCAGATAGGCGATGCGGGCAACCAGGGTCTTGGTCTTGCCTGTGCCGGGACCGGCAACCACCGCCACCACCCGTTCCCGGGCGGCGACGGCCTCCCGCTGGCGGGGATCGAGGATATCCGCTGAGGGCGCAGAGGCGACAGCAGAAGGAGCCGCAGCCTTTTTTAGAGTCCGCTTGGGCCTGGCCGCCTGCTTTGGCCCTTCAGGGGCGAACAGGGAGAGCTGGCCGCTGAGCCGCTGGATCTCCCCGGGGGTGAGCAGGGAGATGGTGCCGTATGCCCCGTCGAAGCCCGCCCGGCGCTCTACCTGGCCCAGCCGCAGGCGGCGGATGCCCTCCGCCACACAGGGGCCGGCCACCGGCTCGATGTCCTCGATGGGCGTTTCCCGCAGGATGGCAAACTCAGGGCCCAGCTCCCGGAGCATCCGCTCATAGAGCTCCATGGTCTTTTTCCCCGTGGCGGAGGAGCCGGTGGAGGCGGCAATGACCTCGGGCATGGGGGCAAGGCTCTCGTAGGGCTTGGCAGTCTCCGGGCGGGAGCCCACCGGCCGGTCGGCCAGCTCCTCCACCCGGTGCTCCACCCCGATGGTGAGCTTTTTCCCGCATACCGGGCACAGGCCGCCCCGCTCCTGGGTCTCCGCAGGGGTGAGGCAGACGCCGCAGTTCCGGTGCCCATCCAGGTGGTACTTGCCCTCCTCGGGGAAGAACTCAATGGTGCCGCCAAAGCCCTCCCCGGTGCGGATGGCGGAGACCAGCTCCGGGTAGGACAGCCCGGTGTCAAGTAAATTCGCTTCACGGCCCAGCTTGGCTGGGGAGTGGGCGTCGGAACTGGACACCAGGGTGAGGTGGTCCAGGGCGGACAGCCGCCAGTTCATGGGCGGGTCGGAGGACAGACCGGTCTCCACGGCGTGGATGTGGCCGGTCAGGTCGCCGAAGCAGTCCTCGATGGTGTCGAAGCCGGAGAAGGCGCCGAACATGGCGAAGTGGGGCGTCCAGATGTGGGCGGGGATGAACTCCGCCTCCGGGCAGGCGTCCAGGGTCAGCTCCAGCAGGTCCCGGCTGTCCAGTCCCAGGATGGGCCGGCCGTCGGAGCGGATATTGCCGATGGCCTCCAGCCGGGCGGACAGTTCGTCCGCCGCCTCCAGGGAGGGGAGCAGGATGAGGTCATGGACCTTCCTGGTCTTGCCGTGGCGCTTGTAGATGCAGCTGATCTCTCCGGTGACAACGAACAGGGGGCGCTCCCCCGGCGCGTCCTGGGGCAGACACAGGTCATCCCGGAGGGCGTATACCCCCTCTCCGGCGGGGACGAGCTGTTCGCGGAGCTCTTGGCGCCAGGCGGGGTGGGTGAAGTCCCCGGTGCCCACCAGACCGATGCCCTTCCGGCGTGCCTGCCAGTCCAGG
>JAHZFC010000008.1:25303-27560 GCA_019421525.1 Clostridiales bacterium | reverse complement strand
TCTTTGGATTTCAAAAACCGTTTCTTTTGGCGCTGTCAAAAGAAATGGTTTTTGGAGAATACGGTTCATGGACGCAGTCCTTGAAATAGATCAAATGCTTTGCCTTTGGACAAAAAAGCCCCCGCCGGGCATCCGGCGGGGGCTCTCTTTATGTTTCGCTCAGCTTCTCGTCCAGCGCCTGGGCCACACCGGCCAGGGGGTTGGGCTCGTAGGATTCGATGCGGCCCTCGTCCATAGCCCGGGCGACCTCCGGGTCGATGGGCAGCTTGGCCAGCACCGGGATGTCCAGCGGCCCGGCCAGGGCCTCGATGTTGCTCTCGCCGAAGATGGCGTGCTCTTTCCCGCAGTCCGGACAGCGGTAGTAGCTGTAGTTCTCCACGAAGCCCAGCACGGGGATGTCCATCATCTTGGCCATCTTCACCGCCTTGGTGACGATCATGGACACCAGGTCCTGGGGGGAGGTGACCACGATCGCCCCGTCCACGGGCAGGGACTGGAACACCGTCAGGGGCACGTCCCCGGTCCCGGGGGGCATATCCACGAACAGGTAATCCAGGTCGCCCCAGATCACGTCGGTCCAGAACTGGGTGACCGTTCCGGCGATGATGGGCCCCCGCCACACCACCGGGTCGGTCTCGTGCTCGGTGAGCAGGTTCAGGCTCATGATGCCGATGCCCCCCTGGGTCTGAGTGGCAAACAGGCCCAGCTCATTGCCCTCGGCCAGCTTGTGGATGCCGAAGGCCTTGGGCACAGAAGGCCCGGTGATATCCGCGTCCAGCACGCCCACCTTCCTGCCCCGCCTGGCCATGGCGGCGGCCAGGGCACAGGTGACGGTGGACTTGCCCACGCCGCCCTTGCCGCTGACCACGGCGATCACCTTCTTGATGTGGGACAGCTCATGGGGCTGTTTTCTCAGGTCCATGGGGGCCTGGCGCTCCCCGCAGCTCTCGCCGCAGGAGGAGCAGTCATGGGTACAATCGCTCATGGGAAACATCTCCTTCTTTTTGGATGGGGCACTGCCCCAAAAATATTATGATTTATTTTTAGAAATACCTTGACAGGCGAAGTATATCGTGCTATTTTATAGCCACAAGATACTTCTCCAGATAAGGTATATCAAGTCAACAAGGTTTGGGAGGGCCCTTCCCTCCCGGAAAGGAGGCCGTTATGACCGATACCGCGATCTTCCAGGTGACCCAGACCGAGCGCCGGATCGCCCTCACCCTCTCCCTGCCCCGTCTCCGCCCCTTCCGCCGGCGGATAGCCAAGCCCATGGCAGCGCGGACCGACAGGCCCTTCGGCCTGGCGGAACATGCCTATCTGAGCCAGCGCCAATGCCTATGAGAAAGGAGCGGAGCTTATGTCCATCTCGGCAGATACCCTGCGGGGCCACACGGATACCATTATTTTAACACAACTTATGCGCGGGGACAACTATGGTTATGAGATCAATAAAAATATCCAGCAGCGCACCAATGGGGAGTACGGCTTCAAGGAGGCCACCCTGTATACCGCCTTCAAGCGGCTGGAGCAGAGCGGCCTCATCACCTCCTACTGGGGGGCGGACGGGCCGGGCGCCCGACGCCGTTACTATTCCATCACCGACAAAGGCCGGCAGCAGTGGGCGGACAACATCGCCGAATGGGAGCACACCCGGGCCCTGCTGGAAGCCCTGATCACCATCGAGGAGGAGCATTGATCATGGATAAGATGAAAATGAGATTCACCAACGCGGTGGCAAGCCGTCTGTCCGCCGCTCCCCACTCCACCGCCAAGACCGAGCTGATCGAGGAGCTGTCTGACAACCTCTACCGCCGCTATCAGGACATGGTGGCCGGGGGCATGGAGGAAAACGCCGCCTTTGAACAGTCCCTGGACGAGCTGGGGGATGTGGACGAGCTGCTGGACTACCTCAAGGGCCTGGACCCGGAGGAGGAACTGCCCCGGCTGACCCTCCATCCCTACGAGGAGCAGGAGCAGGTCTGGAGCGGCCTGGACGACATCCTGGATAGTGTGGATGAGATCGTCAAGGACGCCATGGACCAGGCCAAGGAGGCCCTGGACCGTGCGGACATCAAAGACGGCGTCCAGCAGTCCCTGGACGACGCCAAAGACGCCCTGCGGCAAGCGAAGGATGCCCTCCGGCAGGCAAAGGACTCCATGCGCCAGGCGGGCCAGTCCCATTGGCGCAGCGAGGACGGCCGGGTGGAGATCAACTTTGGCGGCAATGACAATGGCCACGGCAAAGTCCGCTTTG
>JAHZFC010000008.1:12787-25293 GCA_019421525.1 Clostridiales bacterium | reverse complement strand
CGCAGGGATGGGAAGGCCCCCAGCGGGCAGGGCCCGGACTTCACCGTCTCCCCCGACGGCAATGCCTCCCCTGACGGCGGTACAGAGGGCGGCAGGGGCTGGAACGTGTCCATCGACAACTCCGACGAGCCGGACAAAAAGCAATGGCAGTTCTCCTTTGGATATGATAAAGCCAAGGGCGGCTTTTTTGCAGAGAGCAGCAACACCTTTGATGCATCCAGCGGCTCTATCCCCTCCCTGGGCCTGCGGGGGGTGGACATCCAGACCGTCAACGGTGACGTGACCATCCACCTGCTGGACGGAGCGGACGATGACATCCGGCTGGAGGGAGATGTGGACCAGCTGGAGGTGAAGGTCACCGACAAGGGCGTGCTGGCCATCCGCCAGGGCAAGACCGCCAGCTCCTCCTTCTTCTTCCTCCGGGGCCTGTCCTCCGCCGACGTGGAGCTCTACCTGCCCCGCCGCCAGTGGGAGTTCATCCAGGTGTCCGCCGTCAACGGCGATGTGACGCTGGACGACGGCTTCGAGCTGGAGCGGCTGTCCGTCAGGACCACCAGCGGCGACCTGTTCGCCAGCTGCGCCGTGTGCGGCCGGCTGTACTTCAAGTCGTCCAGCGGCGACGCCCGCCTGTCCGGCCTCACCGGCAGCGCCCAGGTGGAGACCATGAGCGGCGACGTACGCATCCAGGGCCATATGGACCAGGTGTCCCTGTCCTCCATGAGCGGTGATGTGGAGCTGGAGGGCTCGGCGGAGCAGGCCCGCCTGTCCTCCATGAGCGGCGACGTCCGGCTGGAGGCCTCCATCCTGCCCCAGGCCATGGAGCTGTCCTCCAAGTCGGGGGACTGCCAGGCCCGCATCCCCGATACCGGCCCCTTCACCGTCCGGTGCAAGACCACCAGCGGCGAGATCCGCTCTGACTTCTACTCCGGCGTCCTGCGGCGGAACGGCACCTTCACCCGCCGGGGACCGGAGGGCCAGACCGGCCCCACCTTCACCATGAGCACCATCAGCGGCGACGTGGAGCTGTGGAAATATTGAGCTGATCTTCATGATTTTTTAAGACAGGAACAAGGATTTTTTCATGGACCTCTGCTATACTGGTATCATCAAAGAACACCTGACACGATCATACAGGAGGTCTCCAACATGAAACGACTTTACCGCACCGAGGGCCGGGACGCCACCATCTGCGGCGTGTGCGGCGGCATCGCCGAGTTCTTCGGCATCGACCCCACCATCGTCCGCGTCATCGCGGTCCTGCTGTTCTTCCCCGGCGGGCTGTCCCTGTGGGCCTATGTCATCGCCGCCCTCATCATCCCCAAAAAGAGCACCATCTATCCTGGGTATTGAGACTGTCAAAAAAGGTTCGGCCTTTCTTCACAGCCTGAGGGCCCCGGGCGAAACGCCCGGGGCCCTCAGGCTGTTCAGCGCCCTCGTAGAGTTTTGCCGCTCTGCGGCAAAATAAAATGTGAGTCATGTTCCGCCGCGACATGTGCGTGGCGGAACATACTTCTCGGCCCATGAGCGTGCGCGGTGTCTACCCGGGGCTCCCACGGCAGCCCAGCGGCAACGGGTGCCGTGGGGAGAGGAGCCGCAGCGAAATGAGCGAGTTTTCGCCGCAGGCGGAAGCGAGGGATATGCAGCTTGCGGCGACGAGGGGCTCTGTCCCCGGCGGGAGGCTGTCGAAAACACCTTTTCGACAGCCTCAGAACCGGCTCTGCTCCAAAATGGCCCGCAGCAGCTCCCCGTGCCCCCGGCTCAGCTCCGCCAAGTCCCGGTACAGCTCGGCCAGGGCCGTATCGGTGGTGTCATCCCCGGCCAGCAGATAGGCCTGCTCCCGCTGCTGCTCGGCCAGCTAGGCCCGCCGGATGCTGCCCAGGTAGGAGGGGATATCCGGCGCGGCCAGCCGGTCCACCGGCCAGAACCGCACCCCCGAGATCAGGAAATAGGCCGCCGCCAGCTTTCGGGCGGCCTTGTGCTTTTCCGAGGCCATGGCGGACAGCATCCGCCCCCGGCCGTCTCCCCCGGACCGCCGGGCCAGATATCGGTACAGCTGCCAGCTCTCCAGCGCGTCGGCGATCTGGCGCTGGAGCTGTTTCCCATAGGCGGCGGACCCCGGCCCCAGCCGGGCGTTCTCCCCGCCCTCGGGGAAGTCCAGCCCCCGGTGGGGAGAGGGCTGCTGGGACAGTGCCGCAGGGGCCAGCTCGCCCCTGTCCCCCTCCTTCTCCCCGGCGGTGACGCACACGCAGGGCAGGTCGCCGCAGCCCGCACCGGCCGCGCCCTTCCCCGCCGACTCCATCACCCTGCGCCACACCCGCTCGAACACCTCCTGGTGGTCGCTCTGGAGCTGGTGGGCGTCCTGGGGGCAGTTCATCGTCGCATTTTCCATAGCAATGCCTCCTTTCTCTCCCATCTTATGAAAGAGACGGCGATCCTGACAAAAGTGGCCCAGCGGAGGATCAATATGGTTGACTTTCGTATAGGATCATGATATACTGCAAAACATAGAGAAGAACTATGAATTACCGGACCTTGTGTCCGCACGATACGGGAGACAGAGATATGTTGGAATTAAAGCATCTTTCCTTTTCCGCTGACGGGGAAAAGGGCGCGGTGGACATCCTGCGGGATGTCTCTCTGACGGTAAACGACGGCACTTTCCTGGTGGTCACCGGCCCCAACGGCGGCGGCAAGACCACCCTGGCCAAGACGATCATGGGTCTGAACCGGGCCACCTCCGGCCAGATCGTCTGGAATGGGGAGGACATCACTCCCCTGTCCATCACAGAGCGGGCCCGGCGGGGCATCAGCTACGGCTTCCAGCAGCCCCCCCGGTTCAAGGGCCTGCGGGTGCGGGACCTTTTGAGCCTGGCCTCGGGCAACCACAGCCTGACCCGGGCCGACGGCTGCCAGCTGCTCACCCAGGTGGGGCTGTGCGCGGCCGACTATATCGACCGGGAGGTGGACTCCTCCCTGTCCGGCGGCGAGGTCAAGCGCATCGAGATCGCCTCCATCCTGGCCCGGCAGTCCCCCCTGATGATCTTTGACGAGCCGGAGGCGGGCATCGACCTGTGGTCCTTCGCCAAGCTCACCGAGACCTTCCGGTTCATCCACGACAAGCGCTCGGCCACCATCATCATCATCTCCCACCAGGAGCGCATCATCGACCTGGCCGACGAGATCGTCATCATCGCCGACGGGCGCATCACAGACCAGGGCCCCAAGGACGAGCTGTTCCCCAAGATCCTGGCCAACACCCAGTCGGCCTGCACCTATGTCCGAGAGGAGGCGGGAGCATGAACACCATCGACACGAACCTGCTCTATCAGATCGCCAATATGAAGGGAGCGCCCAAGGGCGCCTATAACATCCGCAAGAACGGCCAGCTGGAGTCCCGGCAGAACAGCAAGTCCATCGAGATCGCCTCCAAGCAGGACAAGTCGGGCATCGACATCCGCATCCGCCCCTACACCAAGGGCGAGCAGGTCCACATCCCGGTCATCATCACTGAGAGCGGCCTGGAGGAGCTGGTCTATAACGACTTCTTCATCGGCGAGCACTGCGACGTGGACATCATCGCCGGCTGCGGCATCCACAACGACGGCCACCAGCGCAGCCAGCACGACGGGGTGCACACCTTCCACGTGGGCAAGCACTCCAGGGTCCGCTATACGGAGAAGCACTACGGCGAGGGCAGCGGCGACGGGGAGCGGATCATGAACCCCCAGACCATCGTCTACCTGGACGAGGGGGCCTCCATCGAGCTGGAGACCGTCCAGATCCGCGGCGTGGATTCCACCAAGCGGTACACCCGGGTGGAGTGCGGGCCCAACGCCGAGGCGGTGGTCACCGAGCGTCTGCTCACCCACGGCAAGCAGTTCGCCGAGAGCCGCATGGACGTGGTCCTCAATGGGGAGGGCTCCAAGACCCAGGTGGTGTCCCGCTCGGTGGCCCAGGATGAGTCGGTGCAGATCTTCTACCCCCAGGTGGAGGGCAACGCCCAGTGCTTCGGCCACGTCCAGTGCGACTCCATCATCATGGGCAGCGCCAAGGTCAGCTCCATCCCCGCCATCGTGGCCAATCACATGGACGCCCAGCTCATCCACGAGGCGGCCATCGGCAAGATCGCCGGGGACCAGATCTTGAAGCTCATGACCCTGGGCCTGACAGAAGAAGAGGCGGAGCAGAAGATCCTGGACGGATTTTTGCAGTAAGCGGGCCCCGGCGCCCGCGCAGCGGGGACGGCGTGGGCCCGCCGTACAGGCGCTTTGCGCAGCACGGCTTTGGCGCGGAGGCCATCCATATCCCCGGACTGGAAACGAAACAGGGGCCCCGCGGGGCGCCGGACAGAAGATCCCGGACGGATCTTTGATAAAAGGCACCGGTATTCGGAACACCGGAAACAACACGAGGGAAGGATCGACACACATGGAAATGACGGAAGAACAGCGCCAGCGCCACTACGCGAAGCTGGCCCATTACATCAACACGGTCCGGGGCTACGCCCTGCTCACCGGCGTCCGCATCACCAAGGTGGACCGGGACTACTGCGAGGGAGAGCTGGACATCACCCCGGACAAGTGCAACTACCTGGGCATCGTCCACGGCGGGTGTCTGGCCACCCTGGCAGACACGGTGGCGGGCATCGCCGCCTGCTCCTCCGGCAACGGCACGGTGACCATCAACTATGGCTTCAGCTTCCTGCGGCCCACCACCGGGGCCAAGGTCCGCTGCATCGCGGAGCCGGAAAAGGTGGGGCGGCAGGTGTCGGTGTTCCGCTGCTCCTTGTACAACGACGAGGACAAGCTGGTGGCCAGCGGCCAGTTCACCTTCTTCATGACCGGTCCGCTCGATTTGGACAAGTATCAAGATCGCTGACATACAGCCCGGCAGGCGGACCCCTGCCGGGCTTTTTTCAAAAGCGCCGCAACCTTCAGGCGATCTTTCCGTCTGTAAGAGAAAAGGAAGGGGGAATGTCCTGTGCCGCACAAGCCGCTGCTCACTGTGTACAGCCTGTCCCACGCCCTGGTGGACTTCTCCTGCGCGTTTTTGGTCTACCGCACCATGCTGGACGCCCCGGAGCTGGGGCTGTGCCTGCTGCTGTACAACTTCTGCGCCTTCGCCCTGCAGATGCCCTTCGGACTGCTCTCCGACGGGTGGGACCGCAACGGCCTGGTGGCCGCCGCGGGCTGCGCCCTGGTGGCCTGCGCCTACCTGCCCGTCCTCCCCGCCCTGGCCGCGTCGGTGGCAGCGGGTGTGGGCAACGGCCTGTTCCACGTGGGGGGCGGGCTGGACGTGCTCAACGACAGCCGGGAGAAGGCCGCCGCCCTGGGCATCTTCGTCTCCCCCGGCGCCCTGGGGCTGTACTTCGGCGGCATCCTGGGCCGGGAGGGCCGGCTGCTGGCCTGGGTGCCGGTCGTCCTGCTCCTTCTGGCCGCCCTGGCCATCCTGTGGGCCGCACGCAGGACCTGCCGGGGCCTTTCCAGCGGGAACGCCCCGGTGGAGCTGTCCCTGCCCGCCGGCGGCTGGCTGTCCGCCGCCCTGCTGACGGCGGTGGTGGTCCTGCGCTCCTATATGGGGTTCAACCAGACCCTGCCCTGGAAAAGCGAGGGCCACTGGGCCCTCATCGTCACCCTGGCCCTGGTGCTGGGCAAGGCCGCCGGCGGCTTTTTGTGCGACGCCATCGGCCCCCGCCGGGCCACCGTGGCGTCCCTGGCCCTGGCGGCGGTGTGTTACCTGTTTGCCCCTGTCCCGGCGCTGGGCACGGCGGCGGTGTTCCTCTTCAACATGACCATGCCCATCACCCTGTGGGCGGCGGCCCGGCTCATGCCCGGAGCCAAGGGCTTCGCCTTCGGCCTTCTGACCTTCGCGCTGTTCCTGGGCTTTTTGCCCACCTGGCTGGGCTGGCCCTCTGTCCTGACCCAGCCCTGGACCATGGCCCTGGCCGCGCTGCTGTCCGCTGTCCTGCTGCTGTGGGGCCTGAAGGGGGAGAAGGCCAAATGCTGATCTCCCTGGCCGTCTCTCTCGCTCTGACCCTGGCGCTGGAGGGGATCTTGGCCCTGCTGTGGGGGGTGAAGGACCGCCGGGACTGGAAACTGTTGCTCATCGTCAACGTGGTCACCAACCCCATCGTGGTCAGCCTGCACCACCTGCTGGGGGGCGGGATCGCACTCACCGCCGCTCTGGAGATCTTCGCGGTGCTCTCCGAGTGGCTGGCCTACCGAAAATGGGGCCGGGACACCCGGCCGGCCTTCCTCTTTTCCCTGTGTGCCAACGGCTTTTCCTATTTCAGCGGCGTGCTGCTCAACTACCTATTCTGGAGGTGCTTGCTATGAGTCTTTGGACCTTGGCGCTGGATGCCATCGCCTACCCATTCCCCGGCGGGCCCACAGGCACTGCTCTGCTGCTCCTGCTGGTGCTGCTGGTCCTCTTCGTCCTGCTGGCCGTCTACATCACCCGGCGGAAATAAGGGCGGGTACCGCCCCCATATCCCGGACTGAAAAAGCGAGGTGAGCAAAATATGGACTTTCTCCCCATCCTGGCAGATGTGGTATTCAGCCCCTTTGACCTGGCCTGGACCCTCGCATCCGCCTACTGGCCGGTGATCGTCCTCATCGTGGCGGCGATCGTGGTCACCGTCATCCTCATCCGCAGACGCAAAAAATAGAAAAGATCCCCCGGCTCTCTGGCCGGGGGATCTTTATGATTTGTTTACAGGTCGCAGTCGGCGTAGTCCTCGAACTCGTCGTCGCAGAAGCAGGCGGACTTCTTTTCCTCTACCTTGTCGGCAAGGTTATAGAAAAAGTCCATGAGCTTGTCCCAATATGCGATGAGCAGGCAGGCCGCAGTGGCCACCGTCAGCCCCAGCGCCACGCACTTTAATACAAAACGGGCGACTTTCATGCGAAGTCCCTCCTCCTGAAGATGGTACTTCTAGTTTACACGAACTGGGGGAAAAATACAATCCCCAATCGCAAAAAAATGATATCGTCTTTACATTGCGTACAAAATGGGAAAACCGCTCTTGTATTTTTCCTGGAAATAGAATACAATATAGAAACGAATGAAGACTCAAGCGATCCTCTTGCTATTCCCTCAAGAAAGGAAGGGTCCCATGAAGATACAAACCGACAAGGGCCAGATCCGCATCGGAAGCGAGGTCTTTACCAATATCACCGGCGCTGTGGCCACCAGCTGCTACGGCGTCAAGGGGATGGCCGTGCGCTCCAAGACCGACGGTCTGGTCCACCTGCTCCGCCGGGAGTCCATGTCCAAGGGCGTGAAGGTCATCAACCACGAGGACGGCGCCGTCACCATCGAGCTGCACATCATCGTGGACAACGGCGTGAACCTGACCGAGATCAGCCGCTCCATCATGAACCGGGTCAAATACGACGTCACCCGCCTGACCGGGGTGGAAGTGCGCAGCGTCAACGTCTGCATCGATTCTATGGTGATCGGGTGATCCTTCCCGGTCGAGAGAAAGGAATTAACGAGCTATGATCGACTGTATCGACGGAGCGTTGTTCCAGCGCATGATCGTCCATGCCTCCGCTGCCATCAACGCCCAGAAGCAGAGCATCAACGAACTCAACGTGTTCCCCGTCCCCGACGGCGACACCGGCACCAATATGTCCCTCACCATCGGCACCGCCGCCGCCGAGGCCAAGAAGAAGCCATCCAGCTCCATCGGTCAGGCCGCCTCTACCAACGCCTCCGCCCTGCTGCGGGGCGCCCGGGGCAACTCGGGGGTCATCCTGTCCCTGCTGTTCCGGGGGGTGGCCAAGAGCCTGAAGGAGATGGACACCGCTGACGGCGCCGCCTTTGCCGCCGCCCTCAACGAGGGGGTGCGGGCCGCCTACAAGGCGGTCATGAAGCCCACCGAGGGCACCATCCTCACCGTCTCCCGCCTGGCTGCTGCCGCCGCCACCGAGGCCGCGGCGGAGCACAACTGCGCCGAGACCGTGCTGGAAAAGGCCATCGCCGTGGGCGAGGTGGCCCTGGCGGACACCATCAACCAGAACCCGGTGCTGCAGAAGGCCGGGGTGGTGGACGCCGGCGGCAAGGGCTTCCTCATCATCCTCCAGGGCATGCTGGACGAGATGCGGGGCGTGCCCCTGCCCGCCGGGGAGGCCCAGGCCGAGCCGGTGAAGGAGAAGGCGGACTTCGCCCACCTGAGCGACGAGGAGATCACCTTCACCTTTGACACGGTGTTCATCGTGCGCAAGAACGACCCCAACGTGGACCTGGACCCCTTCCGGGCCTACCTCAACAGCATCGGCGACAGCCTGGTCATCGGCGAGGATGACGAGTCCTTCAAGGTCCACGTCCACACCGATATCCCCGGCGCTGCCCTCACCGAGGGGCAGAAGTACGGCACCCTGGAGCTGGCCAAGATCGAGAACATGCGCACCCAGTACGAGGATATGGCCGCCGGCCGCGCCCCCCAGAGCACCGACGACCTGGACATGGTGGAGGCCGCTTTGGAAAAGCAGGCCGAGCCCAAGGAGGAGGAGCGCTGGTTCGCCCCGGCGGAGAAGAAGTTCGGCGTGGTTGCCGTGTGCGCCGGGGCCGGCATGGCCTCTGTGTTCCGGGACCTGGGGGTGGACGGCATCATCTCCGGCGGGCAGACCATGAACCCCGCCACCGAGGACATCCTCCGGGAGATCGACCACACCCCCGCCGAGATCGTCTACGTCCTGCCCAACAACAAGAACATCGTCATGGCCGCCCAGCAGTGCGTCAAGCTGGCGGTGGATAAGCAGGTGGTGGTGCTGCCCACCAAGACGGTGCCCCAGGGGGTGTCCGCCCTGCTGGTGCTGGACCCCGAGGCCAGCCAGGAAGATAACACCGCCGCCATGACCGAGGCCATCGAGCGCGTGCGCACCAGCGAGGTGACCTACGCCGCCCGGGACTCCGACTTTGACGGCTTTGAGATCCATGCCGGAGATTATATGGCTCTCACAGAGGGGCAGCTGTTCGGTACCGACCAGGACCTGGACGCCCTGCTGGAAAAGCTGGCCATGGCCGAGCCCCAGCAGCAGGCCGAGTTCATCAACCTGTACTACGGGCAGGACGTGTCCGAAGAGCAGGCGGAGCACACCCTGGGCATCTTCCAGCGCTGCTGTCCCGACGCAGAGATCACTCTGCTGTCCGGCGGACAGCCGGTGTATTACTATATGATCTCCGCGGAGTGAGCGGACCTGCCCTTGGTCCCAACAAACGGCAGTCAGCATGGAAAGGAAGATGATGGATATGAGAAGATCCCTGCCGTCTGTTTGGAACCAAAAACCTGCGCTCCTCACAGGGGCGCAGGTCCTCTTGTCCGACTATGCTCTTGTACCATGAAACGGCCCCCGCCGGAGGACTCCTCCGGCGGGGGCCTTATTCTGTCACCCGCGTGCCATTACTGGATGGCGATGCGCTTCTGCTCAGGCAGCTTGGGCTGGCCGGCCTTGGGGAAGGTCAGGCGCAGGATGCCGTCCTCGAAGGAGGCGGTGACGTCCTCGGGGCGGATATCGCCCACATAGAAGCTCCGGGAGCACTGGCCGCTGTACCGCTCCTGGCGGATGTAGCGGCCCTCGCTGTCCTTCTGGTCCCGGTCCAGGCCCTTGGCGGCGCTGATGGTCAGGTAGCCGTTCTCCAGCTCCACATTGACCTCGTCCTTCTTGAAGCCAGGCAGGTCGATGTCCATCTCATAGCTCTGGTCCAGCTCCTTCACATCGGTCTTCATCAGGTTCTTGCCGTGCTTGCCGTACAGCGGGCTGCGGTCTCCAAAGAAACGGCGCTCAAAGGAATCACCAAAGAAATCATCAAACAGGTTTTCACTCCAAATGCTGGGCAACATAAGTCATACCTCCAATTTATATACAATATATTTTTAACGGTTTCATCTGTACCTCTCCGGGAGGCCCTCTCAGGTCCTCCCCTTCGGTACGATCATATGATACCACAAAAATTAGCACTGTCAAGTCGAGAGTGCTAAAGTTAACAAAATCATTCATATTTGTTCACAAAATATCTTATTTTTGCATAGAAATAACTTATTTTTATTTCCCCCCTATGATTTACATAACTTTTTCTCCAGTTTCTTGCACATAAAAGGGCGCGGGGAGCCGCTGATGCGGCTCCCCGCGCCCTGGACAGGCTGGGGCCTATGATATCCGCAGGAGGAAAACAGCGTCTCATACCCCCAGCCCGGCGGTATCGTACATGACCCGGGCGTGGTTCTCCCGCAGCAGGGCGCGCTCCACCCGCACCCCGGTGCGGGGGTCCACCGCCTCCCGCCACACCTGGCCCACCCGGTAGACCACCCCGTCCTCCCGGACGAAGCCGTCCCCCTCCCCGTGGATGTGGTAGCAGAGCTCCTGGGGCCGGTCGGAGCGCAGCTCTCCCCGGAGGTACTCCCCGTCCACCCACACCCGGAGCTGATAGGTGGCCTGGGTGTCGTTGCGGAAGCGGTAGTCCAGGTAGTTGTAGCAGATGGAGGTGCCGGTGCCGAAGGGGAGCTGGCGGCCGTAGTCAGGGAACAGGTCCAGGCCGTCGTGGTGGTGGTGCTCCACGATGGTCAGCGGGGTGTGGAGCACCATCCAGTGGATGAGGTTGGTCATCTGGCACATGCCGCCCCCTATCCCGCTCCTGGGTTCCCCGTCGGAGATGGTCAGCCCCTCCCGGAACCCCCGGCGGGCGGTGGCGTTGCCCACCAGACGCCAGAAGGAGAAGGTCTCCCCCGGCCGGATGAGCACTGCGTTGACCCTTGGCGCGGCCAAGGACAGGTTAGCCGCTTTGTTCTCCTGGAGGCGCATATCCACATTGCCCAGCCGCCGGCGGATGAGGGAGCTGTGCTTGTAGATGAGCACCGGCAGGGGCTTCTCCTGCCGCGTCCGGGCGAACCGCTGGCCGGAGAGGACGTCCCTCACCCGGCGCACCGCCCGCCCCTTCCAGGTGGAGATGCGGTAGGTCAGCGGGCAGATCTGGCAGAACAGCTTGCGGGCCATGGCGGCTCCCTCCTTTTCCCCCATTATACTGCCAGAAAACAGCCCGCTCAACAACAGTCCGGTGACAAATGCTGACAAAATGGTAACAAAACAGGGCCCCGGATGGTTTTCCATCCGGGGCCCTTCCGTGTTACTCGCTCAAGTAGGCCTCCAGCAGCTTCAGGGTGTTCTCCGCCCCCTTCACGTGACTGCGCTCGTAGCCGTGAGAGGCGTACACCCCCGGCCCGATGAGGCCGTGGCGCAGGTCGTGCCCGGCGGACAGAGTGGCCTCCACGTCGGAGCCGTAGTGGGGGTACACGTCCACGGCGAAGTCCGCCCCGGCCCGCCGGGCGGCGGC
This sequence comes from Clostridiales bacterium, assembly GCA_019421525.1. GTDB lineage: Bacteria > Bacillota > Clostridia > Oscillospirales > Oscillospiraceae > Enterenecus. Next base: position 13,959 of record JAHZFC010000008.1, on the reverse strand, counting down.
GATGAGGCCGGACACCACGTCGTAGTGATAGGGCCCGCCGGAGTCCTTGGCGCAGATGGACACCTGGGTCTCCTTGCAGCCCAGGCCGTCCCCCACGCAGCCCATGTCCACGCTGATGGCCTCGGTCACCCCATCGGGCACCGAGGACGCCCCGCCGTGGCCCACCTCCTCAAAGACGGTGATGTGGTGCCACACCCGGCGCTTGAGCCGAGCCTTGCCCTCCGCCACCCGCTTGGCCTGGCCCAGCAGGATGGCCACGGACAGCTTGTCGTCCAGAAAGCGGCTTTTGATATACCCCGACTGTGTGACGGTGGTGCGGGGGTCAAAGCACACGATGTCCCCGGGGAGGATGCCCAGGGCCTCCACCTCCGCCTTGGTGTACACCTCCTCGTCCAGCACCACCTCCACCGTGTCCCAGCTGCGCTTGGTGGTCGAGTAGTCCCCGTTGACGTGGACGGAGGCGTTTTTCAGCTGGCAGGTGCCGGACCACACCTTGCCCTCCCGGGTCATGACCCGGACGTTCTCCGCCTCGGCGTTGTTGGGGTCCATGCCCCCCAGGTTGGTCAGCCGCAGGCGGCCGTTTCCGCAGATCTCCGCCACCATGCCCCCCAGGGTGTCCAGGTGGGCCATGAGCAGCACGCCGTCCTCCGCCGGCGCCTCCGGGTCAAGGCAGACCAGCACGCCCCCCTTGCCGGTGAGCTGGGGCTGGAAGCCCAGGCGGCGGTACTCGTCCAGCACATAGCTGGCGGCATTTTTGGTGTAGCTGGAGGGGCTGTCGATGGCCAGCACGGCGCGGGCCTGCTCCACGATATATTCCATGTCAGGGCTCATGAGAAAAACGCTCCTTTGCTCATCAAATTCTGGAGCTATCTTACCACGAAACCGCCCCCGGCGCAAGGGATGCGCCGGGGGCGGTGATCCGCCGAAAAAGGCTGCGCCTTTCCCGCCGGGTAGGTTGCGGCCCGCGGCAGCGCACTCGCCGCAAAGGGCGCAGCTCGCACGTTTGCGGGCCGTGAAGTGTTTTTTGCCACGCACATGTCGCGGCAAAAAACGGATTCGAATTTTTTCGCGGCCCACGGGCCGCGAACTCTGCGAGGCTTTCGACAAGCTGAACGCCCCCGGCGCAAGGGATGCGCCGGGGGCGTAGGGATGATCTGTCAGGCTTTTACGAC
>JAHZFC010000008.1:11402-12777 GCA_019421525.1 Clostridiales bacterium | reverse complement strand
CACCGACACAAAGCGGTAGCTGTCCCCATAGGGCGTCAGGGTGGCCAGGTATTGGGGGCCGCCGGTACCATTGGCCTCCACGGTCAGCTCCAACGTCCCGTCGCTGTACGCCACGCCGGAGAGACATTCCACGTTGATCCTGGAGGTGCCGTTGCCAAAGCGGTAGAAGGTGTCGTTCTGGGGGGTGTAGTACCACTCCAACGTCGACCAGTTGTCGAGCTCGGCCTGCTCCACCATCCGCTCCTGGAGGTCCTCATCCGTCAGGTCCAGCCCCAGCCGCCGCCAGGCGTAGTCCTTGATCTGGTCCCCGGTGACCTTGACGGCCACCCCATTGGACAAATGGAGGTCGGCGTCCACCCCGATCTGGGCCAGCAGGTCCTTGTCCTCCTGGGGGAGGTCCTGCTGTATGTCCCCCACATCCGCCCCGTCGTGGAGCAGCAGGGCCAGGTCTGCCTCGTCCATGTTGTCCGCCCCGTACCAGAATATCTCGCAGTTGCCGCTCTGGTCCAGCCACTGGCTCAGCTCCTCCAGCTTTGACTGGCTCAGGCCGGTGCCCGCATAGCTCGCCTCCATCCAGGCGGCATACTGGGCGTCCAGCCCGTCCAGCAGCACCTCATAGGTCAGCGGCTCACTTTCGTCTATCCAGTGGTATTCCCGGAAGAAGTTCCCCAGGGCGGCGCACAGGGCCTGGGGATCGTCCGCCCCGTCCAGGGCGGCGTTGAGCTCGGAAACAGGCCTTCGGCTGAGCTCCATGGGGATGATATACTCATGGGCAAAGCCGGAGGTGTGGAAGAAGTAGTCCACCAGCTGCTCCACCGTGGCCTCCTCCACCGGGGTGGGCAGGGTCACCATCTCCCCGCCGGTATACCCGCCGGTGCACACCCAGTCGCCGTTTTCATTCCGGGCAAAGTCCCGGCCCAGATAGTAGGCGTAATAGCCGTTGGCGGTGGTGTACGGGCCTTCCTCGATCTCGTCCAGGCCGCTCCCCGCCTGCCAATACCCCGCGCCCTCCCCCATGGGGTCGATCTGGATATAGAGCAGGGTGCTGGTACAGAAGTTCTCCCCCTCTCCCCAGTAGGTTTGGGTCACGGTGGCGGAGCCCGGCCGAACGTCCTCCGGCTTGGAGATCATCCAGTCCGGGGCGGCCCGCCAGGCGGCGGCCACCTGCTCCATGTACTGGTCCAGCACCTGCTGGTAGTCGGTGACCGAGCCGTCCACGGTGGTGTCGTATATCTGATCTCTTACCGCGTCATCCGCCATCCCCATGAGGGAGCGGTACAGGGTGAATTGGGTCTCAAGCTGGGGCGTGGCGGTCATCCAGGTGTCCTCCCCGTCCTGGTGGAGGAGCACCAGGTCGCTGTTCTCCCAACACCGG
>JAHZFC010000008.1:0-11392 GCA_019421525.1 Clostridiales bacterium | reverse complement strand
CAGCTGTTCCCGTCAGCGGACTGGATGGTCACCGAGATGCCCGAGGGGGACTGGCCCACAAAGGAGGTCTCCCAGGTAAAGTGCAGCATGAACTGGCCAGAATGATCCACATTGTAGCCGTTGTCCTGGGTGATAGCCAGGCGGGTGACCTCCCCGCCGTCGTCCACCTCCAGGTAGAAGTCCTTTTGAAAGGTGCTGAGCCTGCCCATCCCCACAATGGCGTCGTACAATTCCTGGACCTGCATGGCGGCGTCCGTCCCGGTGATGGCCGGGCCGACGTCGTCCCGGCTGGCCCCTTTGTCGGCGGAGTACATCTCGCTATAACCGATCTCAGCGCTGTCCAGTCCGAGCCATTCATAAACGAAATTGACCGCCGTATTTCCCTCATCATAGCCAGCCGTTACGCTGCTAAAGACCTCACCGGCATCCGCCTGTTCCTGCAGGTGTGCATAGTATTCCGCTGCCGAGTATTCGTCATTTTGCGGGATGATGTACTGCGGTTCGCTCTCCCCAGGGTAGTAGATGCGCTCCACGCACCAGATTCCTCCCGCCCCCTGGGTAACAGGCTGGGACAGCACCAGGGTGCAGATGACCTCTTCCGAGCCGACCGGGGTGATCGTCGCGTCGATGTGATTTCCGCTGTAACTGAAGTCGTCCACAAAGGGGGTGTCGGAAACATTGACGGGCTGGATGGCCTCATCGTTTTCAAACACATTCAGGAGCCACTCCCGCAGCCGGGTCGAGACCTGCTCGTAGTCCTCCATGTTCTCCAAAGAGCACTGCATGTCGGAAGGGCCGGTGATATGGTAGTAATATGTCCCGTCCCACCCCGGCCTGTCATAGATGCCGTCCGCAAAGAAATACCGCTCAAACCCTCCGGGGGTCACCTGCTGTACCCCCAGCAGGTTGCCAAAACTCAAATCCTCCGGGTCGTAGTCGGCGGTGTAGTAATAGTTGACGCTGGCGCGGAAATGGGGGTCAGAATCGTCCCTTTCCCCAATGACCACGGTGACATCGTCCGCCAGATCGTCGGGCAGTTCGTAGAGCTGGGAGAAGTCAAAGGTCTCGTCCCCCTCTGCCAGCCGGCAGAAAAACGCTCCGTTCTCCTGGGCATTGAGGACGATCCACAGCTCCCCGTCCAGCACCAGCAGCTGGGTGGGATAGGCGGTGTTGGCCACCTCATAGACCTGGACGGACTTATATCCGCCGAAAAAGTCATCCAGGGCGGGGTAGTATACATCCCCGTCCCCATAGACGGACAGGTCCAGCTCCACCGCCTGATAGCCCGGGTCCTGGGCGGCGGGGTCAAAGTCTCCGTTCTCCTTTTGGGACGCGCAGACGTCCGCCGAGATGGTGATGGTGCCCACGCTGCCGGAGGTGGGCCGGTATGAGATGTTGATGGGACCCACCACACTGTCATCCTCTCCGTCCACCACATAGTCGCCATACCACTCCTGGGGCAGGCTGTCCGCCTGGTCCCCCGCCCCGCCAAAGGCGCACCCCGCCGCCACGATGGACACCACCAGGGCCGCCGCCAGGGTCAGGGCGGTCATCCGGGGCTTTTGGGCGATGAGGGTCACCCGGTAGCGGATGCTGTTGAGGCTTCCGGTCATGGTGGTGGCGGTCTGGAACAGGGCGGAGGGGTGCCGCCCGGCGGCGATCATGTTCACCAGGGTGTGGCCGTAGTTCAGCCGCTCCCCCTCCCCCAGCCGCTTGATGGCGGAGGCGTCGCAGGCGGTCTCGCAGTCCTGCCGGGACAGGTAGGCAGCCACCCACACCAGGGGGTCGAACCACTGCACCGCCAGGCAGGCGCACCGCACCACCGCCCACCAGTGGTCCCGGTGGCGGTAGTGGGTCAGCTCGTGGGTGAGGACGTGGTCCAGGTGGCCGCTGGCCAGGGCGGCCTGGTTGAGATAGACCGCCGGCCGCAGCAGCCCGGCCAGGCAGGGGGTGGACAGGCCGTCCACCACGTACACCGGCAGGGGGCAGTCCAGGGGCAGCGCCTCGGTATAGGGCACGCCCTGCTTCCGCAGCCGCCGGGAGAAGCGCAAATTGACAAAGAGGAACCACACCGCCACCAGGGCGATGCCCACATACCAGATGTAACGCAGGACGGCAAAGCGGTCCCGGGTGACCTCCAGCTCCAGGCGCACATAGGTGCTGCCGCTGTCCGGGTCGCCCCCGGCCTCCTCCGCCGGGACCTCCTGGGCGCCCACCACTTCCACCCCGGTGATGTTCCGGGAGCCCAGCCAGCTCTCCCGCTGCACCCAGTCCATGTCCTCCAGGCCGTTGATGGCCTCCACGTCGGCCTGGCCGGGATCTTTGGAGCCGTAAGTCTCCTCCGTCTGGGTGGTATAGCGCGCGTCCTCCACCGCCTGTGTCACCCCGGCCTGTTCCATCAGGCCGGACACGGACACCGGCAGGTCGAACAGGGACACCGGCACCAGGATCCGCACCGCCGCCAGCAGCCACAGGGCGTACACCAGCCGGGGGTCGATCTTGCCCCGCAGCACCCGCCGCAGCAGGATCAGCGCGGCGATCAGGGCGCAGGTGGACAACAGCCACACGGTCATTTTGACTCCTCCTCTCCCTCCTCCGCCTGCCGCAGGATGGCGTACAGGCCGTCCAGGTCGGTCTTGGACAGGGACTTGTGTTGGATCAGGGCGTTGACCAGCAGGCCCACACTGCCGTCAAAGGCCTTGTCCAGCAGGGTGCGGGTCTCGGCCAGGGCGGTCTCAGTGCGGTCCAGGGCCGGGTGGTACACCCGGGCCTTCCCGCCGGCCTCATGCCGGATGAGGCCCTTTTCCTCCATCCGCCGGATCATGGTGGCGGTGGTGCTCTTGGCCCAGCCGGGGGGCTCCTGCCCCAGCTGGCGCACCAGCTCCATGAGGGTGGAGGGCCGCTTCCACAGCGCCTCCATCACCAGCCACTCGTTGTTGGTCAGGGAAAAGCCATTGTGTTTCATCCTACATTCCTCCAGTGGACGACAAGTGTCATCTTATCTCGATTTCAGTATAGAAGGATGAGTTACATCTGTCAACTACAAATTGGTTACAAAATGGAGGCATTTGCAAGGGCGGGGCCCTTGCCACCCGTTGAGGCCCACCAGGGCCTCCGGCGGGGTACTTTCTGCTCGTGCAGAAAGTACCCAAATCCAAAGGCCACACCTTTGAAACCGTATTTTTCCCGACCCCATTTCTTTTGTCTTGCCAAAAGAAACGGTGTCGGACCGCCAAAGAAAAGCGCTTGCCATGCTTCGGTGCCCACCACTCAACGACCGGCGCTGAGGTAACTGGGACTGTCCGGCACCCCTGCGCCGCTGCCGCACGTCGTCGCAAAGTCCGCTCAACTCCATTTCCGCCTGACGGCGAAAATCACGTTCGCTCCCTTGCTCCTCCTTTCCCCACCGAACCCGCTTCGCTGGGCTTCGGCGGGGACCCCTTTGGGCAGTTGTGGAAACCTACTCGGCCCTCGGGGCAGCACCTGGCGGGGAGTTTAATTGCAGGCCCGAACGCCCAGCTCCAGCCCCATGGCCAGGCCCTGGCAGAAGAACATCATCCGCTCGTAGTCCCGCACTCCCTGCACGTTTCCGATGTAGATCTCGAACTGCTTGCGGGCAGGGCCATCCAGGACTTCCATCAGCTGCTGCTCCTGCCTGGTGCTGAACTCCAGACAGTCTTGATAATCCTCCACGATATCCCCGTCGTGGAGCCACCGGGTCAGGTCCTGCCGGTCCTGGGCAAAGTTGAACAGGGCGTCATAAATTGTTGTCATAATGATTCCTCCAAAAGCAAGCCAACTATGACTTGTTCTATATACAAGTATAATATGTCAATATTGACTTGTCAAGAGAAAAGGAGCACTGATATGGAAATCTTTCAGGAACGGTTGCGGCTATGCCGGGAGGGAATGAACAAAACGCAGGAGGAGGCTGCCAAAGACCTTGGAATTGGGTTTCGCACCTATTGCCGGTATGAACACGGCGAAAGCGACCCATCTTTGATCCCCCTTGTCAAATTGGCCGATTATTTTCAGGTCTCTCTAGACTATTTGACAGGCCGCACTGACATACGGGAAGTCAACCGCTGAGGGGCGTTATCCCTGACGGCAGGCGCTGTCCCGTGGTCCCGGCAAAGACCCTGCCAGGCCAGGCGCGCCATCGAGGGCCGCAGAAAATTCTACTTCTGCCGACATCAGCGGCAGCGGCGCAGGGGTGCCAAGCAGTCCTAGTTACCCCAGCGCCGGCCGGAGAACGCCGCACCACCCTATCCTGCACTCCCGTAAAACGGGGGTCCGGGGGAAAGGACGCTAAGGACGAAAGCGCGTCCTTGGCGCTTGCAGTCCGCCGCGGCCGTCCCCCGGCGCATTTTTGGTTTCTTTTTGTGCGAGCAAAAAGAAACTCGCCGCAAGGCGAAACCTTGCCGCAGGAGAAGGACTTTGTCCTTCTCCATACCCCCCTCCGGCTGCTGCGCAGCCACCTCCCCCGTCCAGGGGGAGGCTTGGATGCGGCCCCAAGAAATGGGGTCGGGAAAACACGTTCCCAAAGGCGAAGCCTTTGGATAACACCCCCAAGGACGCAGTCCCTGAAATCGTCAAGGGCGCCAGCCCTTGCCCCCCTTCAGTCCGCCTTGCGGCGGACTGCTCCCCCGCCAGGGGGGAGCCAAGGGCCCCGCCCTGGCCTATCTTAAAAATTTTTTACTGGAAATTTGAAACATCTCATGCTATAATGGAGGCAGGGATCTTATCCTCGCGTTTTATCCGGCATAGATGTAAGTCCGGCTCATTGTAGCGTGTGTTCTATGGTGTGTCATGCACCCGGGTCACGCGCTATTTTTGTCAGCAAAGGAGTTATATCTATGTCAGACACGAAAGCCGCCCAGCTGGACCTGGGCACCGCCCCCATCGGCAAGACTATGCTGCGATACGCCGTCCCCTGCGTCATCTCCCTGTTGGTGGGGGCGCTGTACAACATCGTGGACCAGATCTACATCAGCTGGGGCGTCGGGGCCGAGGGCAACGGCGCCACCAATATCGTCTTTCCCCTGACTGTGCTGGCCCTGGCCATCGCCACCATGATCGGAGACGGGGCCTGCTCCCATGTGAGCATCAGCCTGGGCCGGCGGGACAGCGACAGCGCCCACCGCACCGTGGGCAACGCCATCGTGCTCACCCTGGCGGCCAGCATCGTGCTCATGGCCGTCTTCCGGCTGTTCGGCGCCACCGACGAGGTCTCCCAGGCCACCCGGGACTATGCCCGGGACTACTTCGTGTGGATCGCCATCGGCATCCCCTTCTTCTATATGTTCGGCCAGGCCATGAACCCCATCATCCGCTCTGACGGCAGCCCCAAGCTGGCCATGGCGGCCACCCTGGCCGGGGCCGCCGCCAACATCATCCTGGACCCGGTGGCCATCTTCCTCCTGGACTGGGGGGTGACCGGGGCCGCCATCGCCACGGTGGCCGGACAGGTCATCACCGCCGTCATCTCGCTGGTGTACCTGTTCAGGATGAGGGCCGTCAAGCTGTCCAAAACCAGCTTCCCCCTGCGGGGCCCGCTGATAGCCAAGTTCATCCCCCTGGGCTTCACCAGCTTTTTGAGCCAGTTCTCCCTGGTGGTGTCCATGGCGGTGATGAACAATATGATCACCAAGTACGGCGTGTTCTCCGCCTTTGCCGAAAACGGCACCGCCGACACCCCCCTGGCCGTCCAGGGCATCGTGATGAAGTTCTTCCAGATCGTCATCTCCGTCGTGGTGGGCATGGCCGCCGGCTGTATCCCCATCGTGGGCTTCAACTTCGGCGCCCGGCACTATGACCGCTGCCGGGCGGTGATGGAGCGGCTGCTCATCGCTGAGTTCTGTGTGGGCCTGGCGGCCCTGCTGTGCTTTGAGCTCTTCCCCGTCCAGCTCATCAGCCTGTTCGGCACCAACTACTCCCAGACCTATTTCGACTTTGCCGCCCTGGCCTTCCGTGTCTACCTGTGCGCCACTCCCCTGGACTGCGTGTGCAAGGCGTCCTTCATCTTCCTCCAGTCCCTGGGCAAGCCGGTGGAGTCCACCGCCCTGTCCCTGGTCCGGGAGATCGTGCTGGCCGTCCCCCTGGCCATCTTCCTGCCCTGGCTGTTCGGCCGGCTGCTGGGCATGGAAAACGCCATCTACGGCCTGCTGGCGTCCATGCCCGTTTCCGTGGTCATCACCTTCGTCGTGGCCCTTATCATCGACGGGCGGGCCGCCCGCCAGCTCAGACGGCTGGAGGGCGAGTCCCCTGCCCCCTCTGAATGACCCATCCACCCTCATCCAAGGAAACAGAAGGAGGTCGTTTCTATGAGCAAGCAGATCATCACCGTCAGCCGGGAATTCGGCAGCGGCGGCCGCACCGTGGGCAAGCGGGTGGCCGAGCTGCTGGATGTGCCCTACTACGACAAGGAGCTGGTCAAGCAGGTGGCCGTGGAGACCGGCTTCGACGAGAAATTCGTGGAGCAGCAGGGAGAGGATGCCTCCCCCTGGAAGAACCTGTTCTCCTACGCCTTTGCCGGGATGGGCCGCCACCAGCCCATGCAGGGCCTGTCCGCCGACGATTTCCTGTGGGTCATCCAGTGCAAGGTCATTTTGGACCTGGCGGAAAAGGGCCCCTGCGTCATCGTGGGCCGCTGCGCGGACTACATCCTCCGGGACCGGGAGGACTGCCTGAAGGTCTTTGTCCACGCCAACGTCCCCTTCCGGGCCGAGCGCATCGTCCGGCTCTACGGCGAGTCGGAGCAGGAGCCGGAGAAGCGGCTGGAGACCAAGGACAAGCGCCGCCGGGCCTATTACAAGCACTACACCGGCCGGGACTGGGGCTCCTACACCAACTACGACCTGGCGCTGAACACCAGCGTGGTGGGCATCGAGCGGGCCGCCCAGTTCATCGTGGATGTGGCGAAGAACCCCTTCGCCGGCACTCCCACCGACCATCCCTGACAGCTGCTCAAACCGAGAAAACCGCCCCGCCGGGTAATCCCGGCGGGGCGGTATTTCTCCTGTCAGATCTTATGTCTCGTCCTCGATGAGGCCGTAGCCGCCGTTGTTCCGGCGGTAGACCACGGCGAAAGCGCCGCTGTCCTCATCCTTGAAGGCGTAGAAGGTATGGTCCAGCAGATCCATCTGGAGGATGGCCTCGTCCACCGTCATGGGCTTGATGGGGAACTTCTTAGTGCGCACCACCTCGAACTCGCTCTCCTCCACCACGTCGGGCACCAGGGTGGACGCCTCCTCGGCGGGCACGGTGCGCTCAAAGGCATCCTGCCGCAGGCGCTTTTCCAGGCGGGTCTTGTGCTTGCGCAGCTGCCGCTCCATGGAGGTCACTGCCGCGTCGATGGACGCGAACAGGTCGGAAGTGCTCTCCGCCACCCGCAGCACCATGCTGCCGGAGCGGATGGTCAGCTCCACTTTGTTGCGGTCTTTTTCCACGGAGAACACCAGACTGGCCTCCGGTTCGGTCTTGAAATAGCGCTCCAACTTGCCAACTTTCTTCTCCGCGTAGCTCTGGACGCGGTTGGACAGGTTGACCTTCTTGCCTGTAAACGTAAACTTCATACGTTCAGCTCCTTTCGTCCCGCCCGAGAGCGGGCATTGGGCGGCTCCTTCCGCCCTCTTAGGAGTATTGTAGCACACTTCCCCGCCGATTACTATATCTTCTCAACAGATTTCACAAAAAGTTTCCAGTCCTTCCCGGTCACAGATCTCGAAAGGCCCGAAACGAGTACAGCTTCATCCCCCGGCGCAGGTAGAAGCGCAGCAGCGCTCCCTGGTCCCGATCAGCCCCGGTGAGCATGACCCGCCGGACGCCCTGGCCCCGCAGCTGTCCCTCCACATAGTCCAGCAGTCGGCCCCCCAGGCCGCGGCTTCGGTGCGCCCGGTCCACATACAGCTCCTCCAGCTCGAACCACTGGTCCCCCGCCCTTTGGATGCTGCTGTCCCGGGAGGCAGTCTCCATCTGTCCGGCGGCATAGCCCACCACGCTGCCGTCTGCCTCCGCCACCCAGCAGCGGCAGCCGTCCAGCTCCCCCTCGCCGTCGGCGAAGTAGCCGTAGGTGATGTCCTCCTCCGCCCAGGCGCGGGAGAGGGCCAGCACAGCCTGCCGGTCCCTGTCCTCCATGGGGCGAAGCCTCTCGTTTGATATGTGTGTCATGCTACATCTCTCCTTGCCTTTCCGTCCAGGGCCCAACCGCGCTGAGACCATCTGATCGAGTTTTCCAGCCGGACAGCATCAGATGTCATCCTCACTGTCAGGGTCATATTCCAGGATATCTCCCGGCTGGCAATCCAGCGCCTCGCAGATCGCTTTCAGCGTTGAAAAGCGGATCGCGCTGATCTTACCAGTTTTCATTTTTGACAGGTTTACATTGGAAACTCCGACCTGTTCCGACAGTTCCTTTAGGCTCATTTTCCGATCTGCCATTACCCTGTCAAGGCGAAGTATGATCTTCCCCATTTGGCACCTCACAATGTTTCATCAGACTCTTTTTGCAGTTCTTCGCCATAGCGGAAAATATAGGAGAGCAGGAACAGGACCAGTGCTGTCAAGACGAAACCGACGTCTATCACATGGTCTATGGTATGACCTGTCACGGCCTCCGTATGGAAAAGGGCCGTGAAAAATATGGCCTTTGTCTCAACAAAAACCGCGATCATGCCGATCAGCTCATTCACGGCTCCACCGATCAGGACGGCCCACGCCAACCGCCGGATGACGTTTGAAGCGCCGTTGTCAAAGGGCCGCCCCTCTTTCATCGGGCCAAGCAGTCTGCGGAACAGCCTGATCACATACCAGCCAAACGCAAGCAGGACTACCACGGCGGCAAGGTCAAAGATCATACTGATCTTCAACGCGGAGATATCGACCACTTGGGATAGATCTTTGAGACTGAGGCTCAATTCCCCCAGTGAGAGGGAAACATCTGCAGCTTGTAAGATCCTGTCCCCAAAAACACCCATTGCGACGATCGCGATGATAACCACCGCGCCGCCAATGGCCATGATGATCTGCGCAAGGTTCAATATTCTGTCTATCACGCCGGATGTTTTCATCATCTTGGTTTGATTCATAGTGTACCTCCATTTTTCGATAAGCATATATAGTTTATCGTTTATCATAAATTTATGATAAGCGATTGTGATCTTCTTGTCAATAGAAATTTAATGTTTATCATTAAATTTCTGCGGCGCGTCTGTGCCCTCCCCCTCTTTTTGCTCTTGTGCAAATAAGTTGAGAGCACCTGACTCAGAAAAGGTCTGTATCAGGTGCTCTCGAAATTTTATTCTCTCATCTGCGGTTCCCTCCGGCTGTCGTCCGGCACCGCCAGCCGCTCCATCACCCACACAGGGCTGGTCTGGCCGGAGAGGGCCTCCCCCTTCCGCAGGTCCCGGAAGCCCAGGGCCTCCCAGAAGCGGTGTCCTGTCTCGTTGCCCTCCAGGCAGGCCAGGCGGATGCTGTCCATCCCGCCGTCATGGGCCGCGCCCACTAGGGCTGATATGAGCCGTTTCCCCAGGCCCTGGCCCCGGAGGGAGCGGTCCACCAGGAAGAAGCCGATCCACAATGTCTGCTCCCGGGGGTAGCCCTCCACCCAGTCCAGCACCGCCTCCGCCTTCCCGTCCCGCCAGAAGGCAACATAGTGCTTCTGCTCCGGTGCGCACCGGGGGGGCAGGGCGGTCAGGTCCGCCCGGAGGCTGTTGAGGTCAGGCTGCTTGCCGTCCAGGGCGAAGTAGTCCGGATCGGTCTGGAGCAGGGCCAGCACCGCATCCAGGTCCCCTTCCTCCACAACCCGGATGTCGTGGTCCGGCAGGCGGCGGGCCAGACCCTCCAAAACGGGCACGTCGGGCAGCGCCGCCTTGGTGCCCACACAGCGGTTGATGGGGGTGCCCAGGGCGTGGAACTTCTCCTCATAGTCGGTCATGACCCCCTGGACGCCGTTGGCGTGAAGGTCCCGGGTGACCTCAGACAGCTCATAGCCCGCCTTGGGCAACTGGAACAGGGACCACTCGAACAGGTCGTGGTTATCGGTCTTGAACTCGATGCGGCCCCCGTCGGCGAGCACCTTCCGGTAGCCCCTCAGAAACGTCTCATAAGTCAGGCGGCGGCGGGCGTGCTTCACCGACGGCCAGGGGTCGCAGAAGTTGATGTACATAAGGTCCACCTCGTCGGGGGCGAAATAGCGGTCCAGCTCCGCCGCGTCCCCGTCGATGAAAAACACGTTGGTCAGCCCCATGGCCCGGCACCGCTCCATGGCGATGACCATGGCATCAGGCACCCGCTCCACGGCCACATATAAGTCCTCTGGGTGGGCGGCGGCGGTCTCAGCGGTGAAGCGCCCCTTGCCGCAGCCCAGCTCCAGACGAAGCTTCCGGGCGTCGGGCTTTTTCTCCCGCCAGTGTCCCCGCAGCGCTGTGGGGTCTTTCACCCACAGGGCCGCGCAGGCCTCCATCCGCGTGTCCAGGTTCTTCTTTTTTCTCATCCGCATGGCGTTCATTTCTCCTTGCACAGATCTCAGGGAACAGTATACTATAAACTCTTGCAAAGGACAAGAAAATCAGGTATAATAAAAGCCGCTTCTCCTTGGGGATGGTCCCATCTATTTGGTACGGGCTGATCAGCTCCTGTGCCGCCGGGCGCATCTTCTCAGAAGGAGCCTGCCCACCAGCGGCCAGCTCCAGCACGATCTGCAGACATGGATAACACCTGTACCTCCCCTGCGGGCAGCCGATCAGATAGCCGGGTGTAGCGCAGTTGGTAGCGCGCTTGCTTTGGGTGCGTGAGGCCGGAGTTCGAGCCGCACTTCTCTAAAATCCTGGAAAGCTCTGGGACGCTAAGGCCGACGGAGTTTTACCCTTCGCCGGGAACTGGTCAGAAACCGGCGCTGACCCCATATTTGACCACAGTTGAAAAATTTCATAACCGGGTGTAGCGCAGTTGGTAGCGCGCTTGCTTTGGGAGCAAGATGCCGGGAGTTCGAGTCTCCCCACTCGGACCAAAAACCGCCTCAAAACGTCAGTTTTGAGGCGGTTTTCATAACTTTTCAAACAATAATTTGTTTAACGTTCTGCGCAAATATGGTCTCAAATGTAGTCAACTCACTTTCGCGGATTTGTTTTGAATTTTCGTTGTAGACATAGTTTTTGGCCCAATTCCGCCACAATTCATTCTGAAAAGAGGCGAAGACAAACTGCACAATTTTTGAAATATGGGGTCATGACCACCTATTCACGATCAGTTCACGCGGCCGCAGCCTTATCTTTGAATCTTGCGTCGCAAAATCTGATAGGCTTAACTGCACTTTCCCGGCCTTGTCCCTCTCGACGGGGCCGTGTATAATGGCAGTGGAAAACAGTGAAAGAAACGAGTAAGGAGCAGTGCC
>JAHZFC010000081.1 GCA_019421525.1 Clostridiales bacterium | reverse complement strand
CTCCTCCTCGCCCAGCAGGGCAAAAAACTCCGGCGTCAGATCTCGCTCCAGCAGCTGGTCTGCGGTCAGGTCGGAAAACCCCAGCTCAAAGGCAAAATGGACCGCGATCTCCCGGGCAGCGCTTCTGGTCATGCTCCTCATCCTTTCCCGGCGGGCGGGCCGCCGCAAGCAGTAAATTCACCGATCATGCATATTCCTGAATATTATACACACTTCCCGAAAAAAAGGAAACCCCCTTGGCCATATATTTCTCTCCTGTTTTCTGCGAGATCTTTGCACAAAATGACGCCGGGCAGTTCTCCCGCCCGGCGTCTGGGTGTTCCTGATCTTATTTGTGGAAGGTCACGCCGATCACCGACACGTTGACACAGCCCACATTCAGCCCGCTGGTGTTCTCCACCGCGCTGATGACTGCCTCCTGCACCGCCCTGGCCACCGTAGGGACGGCATAGCCATAGCTGACCAGCAGGGCGACCTCCACCGTCACCTTGTCCTCGTCCACGGACAGATGCACGGCCTTGGATAGTCCCTTGCGGGAGGATGTCATCTCGTTGCCAAACCCGGCAGCCAGAGAACTGACCCCCTCAACCTCCAACGCGGCGGCGGCGGCGATAGTCGCCAGCACCTCTTCCGAGATATTGATCTGCCCCATCTCGTCAGGACGGGAGATATATTCTCTTCCTTCGGCCATGTGAGCCACGCTCCTTTTCAAGTGATACGGAAGGGACGAAGACCCGCCCGATCCAGAAAGTCTTTCTTGCTGGTTATTGTATCACCAAAAGGCTAAAATTACAACCTATTTTTCCACTGGCATCAGGGATCTGCTTCGATGATCTTCACCTGGCCCACAGACAGCCCTGTCTCCTCAGTCACGATCTCCGCGATCCGGGCGATGTCGGTCTCCGTCAGGCCGCTCTCGGTGGATGCCACCACCACGCTGGCACTGTTGTCGTTGATGAAGCAGATACAGTCCGCATATCCCTTGGCGACCACCAGGTTCTCCACCTGAGCCTCCGACAGGGTATAGGCCGCCATGGTCTGGATGGACTGATTGGCCTCGTCGATCACCGTCTGCTCTGCCGCCTCATCCGCCGCCGCCTCCTGGAGCAGCTCCAGAGCGCTGTCCCGGGCCTGCTGGCGGTTCAGGCGGGCAGTGGCGAAATATCCAGTGTCGGTCTGGGCCGTCGTATCATCCGCCTGGGTGTCCCCATCGGTCAGGAGGGAGTCCTCTTCTTCCTCCCCGTTTACCAGGGATGCCTGCCCCAATATCTTGGCGGAGCCCTGGGCGTCCGCGTCGGCATCTGCCGTCCCAGACTGATTATAGGACCAGTTCAGGTACACAGCCGCACCTACGAACAATACGATGGCCACGATGACCGCGTTCCTTTTCCACAGATTCATTGCTTCACGCCTCCATTTGAAATCATTTGGGAGGTCAGACTCCCTGACATACCGAGATCCTCGCTGCGCTCAGCCCGGTCAGGGCGGAGACCGCTTGTGTGATCAGCAGCTGCACCTGGGCGTCCCCGCCGCCGGAGCATACCACCAGCGCCCCCTGGAACGTGGGGTAGTACTGCTTGAGCACCACCACCTCTTCGCTCCCGCTCCCCGTGGAGATGACCACAGTCTGGATGCTCTCCTCTTCCGTGCTGAGGGTCCCGTCCTGTGCCAGGACCCGCTCCATCCCGCTCTTGACCGTCAGCATGACCGATACCTGGCCCGCGCCCTCGATCCGGCTCAGGATCTCTTCCAGCTGCGCTTCCATATCTGCCACGGAAAACGTCTCCTCTTCCCGATCCGTCTGCGCGGACGGATCATCGTCCGCAGGCCCCGGCCAAAGCAGGAGCACGACGCCCGCCGCGATCACCAGGAGCACATATTTATAGGTGCCCAACCGTCTGCTCCACCCCGCCAGCTTTTTTTTGACCGCCTCCAGCTCCATCATTCCACCTCCCTCTCATAGGTCTGGGCATCAGCCGGGATGGCCAGGTCTGCCTCGATGATCTGAGAGAGGCGGTCAGCCTGCTCCTGGGTAAATGAGCCAGACACAGTGACAGATCTGGGGAACGGTATCCCCTCATCCCGGCGCTCACAGGTGACCGTCACCTGGCATGTCATGCCGAGCTCCTGCGCCTTGTCCAAAATATATGATTGCGTCTGCTCTTCTATGAGTTCTTCCAGCAGTCCGCTGTTGATCTCCGCCAGCTCCTGGGAGGACGTGGACTGCTCCAGCCGCAGCTGTGTCATGGACTGGGCCAGGCTGTCATAGTCGAGCCCCACCAGGGGCTGCACGGTTGCGATCAGCAGCAGCAATCCCCCGGCCAGCCGGCCTGCCGCCCCGGTCCCACCCTTGGGCAGCAGGGGCTGGATCACCGCCGTGAGCATGGCCGCGCAGGTCACTGAGATGATCCATTGTCTGATGAGCTCCGTCATACTGTCACCACCGTGATGGAGGACACCAGGGCCACCAGCAGCAGCAGTGCGCAGGCGCCTGTCATCCCCAGGATCAGTCCGAAGGCACCGGAGATGCTGTCGATCAGGCCGCACACTCTCCCGCCGCCCACGGTGGCGGACAATGCGGCGGTCAGCTTGTATATCAGATAGTGGACCGCCAGCTGCAAAAAGGGCAGCAGGCAGATCGCCAGCACCACCACCATCCCGAATACGCCCACTGTGCTGCACAGGACGCCTGCCGCTGCTAAAATGCTCTCCGATGCGTCGGCCAGGATACCTCCTACCACGGGTACCGCCCCGGAGATGGCGAATTTCGCCGCCTTTACCGTGGCGGCATCTGCGGAGCCCGCGATGATGCCGCTGACGGTCAGATAGCCCACGAACACCAACAGTACGATGGTCAGGATGGTGGTGGCCAGCCATTTGATCAGGGCAGCCAGTCGTTTGAGGCCCTCGTTCCCCACCGCAGCATAGGCCACACTGGCCGCGATGTAGCCGTAGACCAGCGGCACCAGCAGCCGGTCGATCAGATCCACCAGTAAACCGGAAAAAAGAGCTGCTGCCATCTGCCGGGCTGCCGCTCCCGTGATAGCCCCGGTGGCCGCTGTCACAGCGGCCACCACTGGCAGCAAGACGTTGGATAGCGGACGTACCCATCCCTAAAAGGGAATGGACGTCGGTCACCGCCACCGCCGTCACCGCCAGCGTCCCCGCCAGCGGAGCCACTGCCAGCCCCCGCGCCTCTCCTGCCTGGGTCACGGCCTCCCCCAGCGTGCACAACAGCACGATGATCAACAGCAGGACACAGGAGCGCACCGCCTTTTTGACCACGCCGCCCAGCTCCTGAGTTCCGGTGTCCAGCAGCTGGGACAGATCGTCCTGCCAGTCTCCGTCCAGGGTGATGTCCATCCCGTCCAGTTCCTCCTGAGCAGCCTGTTCCAACTCGTCCAGCTCCAGGGACTGCTTCTGTTCCTCCATGATATCTGTCCCCGACGCCGACACAGGAACTGACGCCAATGCCAGCCCCAGCACCAGACAGATCACATACCTCATCGCTCCCCCTCCTATGGTCGTCTCCTATGTCATCGGTCGTGCTCGTCCAAGGGCCTCACAGCAGTCCCTCCAACGTGGACAGCACCGCTGTGAGCAGCGGGACTGCTGCCATCAGGGCCAGGATGGTCCCCGCCGTCTCCACCGCTCCGGCCAGCCCTCCCTCTTGAGCGTCCCGGCAGATCTCCGCTGTGATCTTGGTCACCACCGCGATCCCGGCAGTCTTGATCACAGGGGCCACCACCGCCTGGGACAGGCCGCCGGTCTGGGCCAGCTCATCCAAAAGCTCCAGTACGGAGGACAGCGCTCCCCCGCAAAAGGCCAGGATCATGGCCCCGGCGGCCAAAGCCAATAGGATGGCGAACTCCGGCGCCGCCTTGCGGGTGAGTACGGCACACAGCGCCGCAACCACCGCCACCGCTGCCACCCGTCCCATCTCGCTCATAGATCGAACAGGTCTTTCACCAGATCGAACAGGCTGCTGATCTCCTGCACCACCATCACCAGCACCACCACCAGCCCGGCCAGCGTGGTCATGGTGGCCTGCTCGTCCCGGCCGGAGCGGGACAGCACCTGGTTGAGCACGGAGACCAAGATCCCGATCGCCGCGATCCGGAAGATCAGATCCACATCCATGATACTCCCCCTCTTACAACAGCATGATCGACAGGAAAAGCCCGCATGCCACCCCTAAGGTCCCGTACACCCGTCCCAGCCGCCCCTGGCGCTCCTCCGCCTCTGTCTGGTGCAGGCTCAGGCGCTGGGCTGCCTGTTCCAATGCCGCTGCCTGGCTGTCCGAGTCATATCGGCCCAGGACGTTCCCAAGCTGGCGCAGCACAGTCAGGTCCGCCTCATCCAGCCTCAGCGGCGTCTCACCCAATGCCTTGTCCCACAGCTGGGCAAAGGGACGTCCATCCAGGTCAGGGAGGCGTTTCCGGCAGGACCGGAAAAACTGTGCCGGGCGCTGTCCCGCACAGGTCTCCGCCTCCTGGAGCATCTGGTCCAGAGGTGCCAGGCTTGTGGACAGGGCCCGGTCCATGGCCTCCAGCCCTGCCGTCAACCCCTGGAGGTCCCGCACCCGTCCCCGGAGCTGTGCCACCGCCCATCCTCCCAGGGCGGAAGACCCCGCCAACAACAGCGCCGCCCCGACCCACCGGGTCATGGGAGCACCTCGATGCGCATCAGCCGCCGCCCCTGACGGCTCTCCAGCACCAACACACGCTGGAACAGTCCCAGGTCCAACAGCTTCCGGTACAGCGGCCTGCGCCGCAGGTCATCCACGCTGCCGCCGTGGGCGGTGGCCAGCAGCGCCACCCCACAGCCAGCAGCCCAGGCCATGGCCTCCACATCCTCGCCGGCGGTGATCTCATCCACAGCCAGCACTCTTGGGGACATCCCCCGCAGCAGGATGGCTACGCCGTCTGCTTTGGGACAGCCGGACACCACATCGGTCCGCCGCCCCACGTCGAACTGGGGCCGCCCCTCCCATAGGGCCGCCACCTCTCCCCGCTCATCGGCCAGCCCCACCCGCAGGGGGGCCACGCCGATGCCATCTGAGATACGCCGGACCAGCTCCCGCAGCAGCGTCGTCTTTCCCACGCCGGGCGGGGCCAGGATGAGCGTGCTGCACAGCTGTCCCCGGTCCAGGATGCCCGCCAGTGCCTGTCCTCCCACTCCTGTCACCTGCTTGGCGATGCGGACGGAGAGGGAGGACAGCCGGCCGAAGGCTTGGATCTGCCCCTGCTTCATGACCACCTCTCCGCACAGGCCGATCCGGTGTCCGCCCCGGATGGTGACATAGCCTGAGCGCACCCGGTCCAGTACCGTATGGGCGGAGGCACGGCTGGCCTGCTCCAGCACCGTGCGCAGGTCCGCCTCCGTCACTGCCGGGCTGTCTGACTCATGCTCTTCATCCTCCAGCACGATGGTCATAGGGCTGCCCAGGCGCAGGCGGAATTCCTCCGCCCTGCGGCGCGCCGGCTCATTGGCCCCCTCCGCCGCCCGGCGGAACGCCTCAGGCAGGACGCTGGCTGCCTGCCGGTAGGGAAGATAGCTTTCTCCATGGTTCATATCCGTCACCTCTTTCGTGATGACACAGCATATGAGAGCCCGTCCACTTTTATGACTGCCCAGGACAACGACATAAAAGATCCCCCAGCTGACCGGGGCCAGCTGGGGGATCTTTTATGTCGTATCAACAGGTCAGTTGCTCCTGCTCCTGGCAAAAAACCGGAGCAGATACAAAAACAAGTTGATAAAATCCAGATAGAGCTGTAACGCGGAAAAAATGGATGCCCGCTGGAGCATGGCGCTGTCATCCTGATACGCCACATAGTATCGTCCGATCTTCTGACTGTCATAGGCGGTGATACCCAGGAACAGCGCGATGCCGAACAGGCTGATCACACGCTCCAGCCCGCCCAAGGGCAGCAGCATGGACACGATCCCCGCCACCAGCAGGAAGATCAGCCCACCGACGATATAGGGCCCAAACCCGGACAGGTCCCGCTTCGTGAAGCGGCCATACAGGGCGAAAATGCCAAAAAAGGCAGCGGTCAGCGCAAAGATATAGATCAGGGCGGACATCTCAAAGATCAGGAAATAAGTGGAGAACACCACCCCGTTGAGCACTGCGTACAGCAAAAACAGCGCCCGGGCGGTCCCCACTTTCAGCTTGTGGATGCGGGCGGACAACACCAGCACCACCGCCAGCTCCGCCACCACCAGCGCCACCGGCATGATAGGGACGAAAAAGACAAAGATCAACGCGCCGGTCATATAGCCCAGGTAGGCGGTGCCAAAGGTGACCATCAGCCCGATGAACATCCACAGAAAGCTCCTGGCCACATACTGGTTCAGCGTCAGGCCATTGGCGGCACGGGCATAGTCGCTGTCAAAGGTATATTTGTTGTATCGGTCCATTTGCTGCATATCAAGTCTCCTTATCCACCTGCTTCATCTGCTTGAGGTTCCCGATCTTCTGGCTGCGGCGGTCCAGCTCGGAGAGCACGTCGTCCAGCGGGATATCCCGCTCCACCATCATCACCATCAGGTGGTAGATGAGGTCAGAGATCTCCCCCACCGTGTCGGAGGGAACGTCGTTCTTTGCCGCGATGATGGTCTCGGCACACTCCTCCCCCACCTTCTTGAGGATCTTATCCAGGCCCTTGTCAAAGAGGTAGCAGGTGTAGGATCCCTCCTGCGGATGGGCCCGGCGGTCCTGGACCACCGCATAAAGTGACTTCAGCGTATCGCTCATCGTCTCACGCTCCCATGAAAATAAACAATGTTACCATGACTATTATACTTCGATCTCCCGAAAAAAACAACTCGGTTCTCCGGTGTGGCAGGTGGGGCCGTCCGGCTGGCAAAGGTACAGCAAGGTATCTGTGTCGCAGTCAGTAAAGATACGCTTCACATGGAGAAAATTACCGGAGGACTCCCCTTTGTTCCACAGCTTCTGGCGGCTCCTGCTCCAGAACCAGGCGGTCTTGGTTTTCATTGTCAGCTCCACCGCCTCCCGGTCGGTAAAGCCCAGCATCAGCACCTCCCTGGTATCCTCATGCTGGATGATCACCGGGATCAGGTCGGATTTTTGAAACAACAGGTCCAGATCAAACATAGTCATCCCTCCCAGGGCAGCTTCTCCTGCTCTGCTGTCCATGGATCTTTTTCTGTCCGTTTGGGTGCAGGCGACACGGTCTTTTTTTGCTTTTTCTCTCTTCTGCGCTCCACTGCGCCCTCGACCCCCTCGGCGCCCAGATCTGCCGCAACATCCAGCGCCAGCTCCACCAGGTCGTCCAGCATATCCTCACCTCACCGGGATCCCCCGTCCTGCCAGATATCCCTTCACCTGGGGCACTGTCAGCTCCCCAAAGTGGAACAGAGAGGCGGCCAGGGCCGCGTCACAGCCGGTCTCCGCAAAGACCTGGGCAAAATGCTCCAGGCTGCCGCAGCCGCCGGAGGCGATCACCGGGATGGACACCGCCTGGGTGACCGCCCGGGTCATCTCCAGATCGAATCCAGCCTTGGTGCCATCGGCATCCATAGAGGTGAGCAGGATCTCGCCGGCACCCCGGCGCTGCCCCTCTCGGGCCCATTCCACCGCATCTATGCCCGTAGGGGTACGGCCGCCCGCCACCACGACTTCGTAGCCGCCATCCGGACGCCGGCGGGCGTCGATAGCCAGCACCACACACTGGGAACCGAACCGCTCCGCAGCTCTGGAGATCAGCGTGGGGTCTTTCACCGCGGCGGAGTTGACGGAGATCTTATCCGCCCCCGCCCGGAGCAGCAGCTGGAAGTCCTCTAGGGTGCGAATGCCGCCCCCCACCGTCAGGGGGACGAACACCCGGGCTGCTGTGCGCTCCACCACGTCGGCCACCGTGTTCCGCCCGTCGCTGGTGGCGGTGATATCCAGGAATACGATCTCGTCCGCCCCCTGGCCGGAGTAATAGGAGGCCAGCTCCACCGGGTCGCCGGCGTCCCGGATGTTGACGAACTTGACCCCTTTGACCACCCGGCCGTCCCGCACGTCCAGGCAGGGGATGATCCGCTTGGCTAACATTGCTCCCCCGCCTCCTTGACTGCCCGGGCCAGGTCCACCGCCCCGGCATAGTATGCCTTGCCCACGATGGCCCCGTAGAGCCCCATTTGATGCAGGCGCACGAGATCCTCATTGCAGGACACTCCGCCGGAGGCGATGATATCACAGTCGACGGCATCCTGGAGCGACTTGAGCGAACCATATGATGGTCCGGCAAGCATCCCGTCTGTGGCAATGTCTGTAAAGATGATCTTCCTCACACCGATCTGCTCCATCTGCCGGACGAACTCCAGGTAGTCAAGGCCGGAATCGGACTGCCATCCCGCAGTGCGCACCCGGCCGTCTCTGGCGTCTACGCCCACGGCCACCCGGTCTGGGCCGAACTCCGTCACCGCCTGGCGCACCAACTCAGGATCGTCTACCGCCGCAGAGCCGATCACTGCCCTGCAGATCCCCATATCCATCACCGCGCGCACGTCCTCCATGGTCCGCAGACCACCGCCCAGTTCGATCTTCAGGCCGGTATCCGCCACAGCCTGGACCACGGCGCCGTTCTTCCGCTTGCCGTCTCTGGCGCCGTCCAGGTCCACCATGTGGACATAACGGGCGCCTGCACGGGCAAAGGCCCAAGCTGTCTCCACCGGATCGTCCGCCACCTGGTGGGCGGTGTCAAAGTCCCCCTGGTACAGGCGGACAGCCTTGCCGTCCTTCAGGTCGATGGCAGGTAAGATGATCATTTGGGGTCCCTCCCCTATCCTTGGAATTTGTTGAACACGTAGTCGTAGAAGTCGTTCTCGATGATCAGCTCAGAGCAGGACAGCTTGTTGCTGACCTGGCTCTTCATGGCGTCCACATAGGCCTCCTGTTCCTCCGCCGTCATGGTCACACCCTCGGCGGGGGTGAACTGCTGGGTGTAGCGGTCATAGTAGCCCCGGTCGGTCAGCCAGCTGCGGGAGTGGAAGATGACCTGTCCCTCGCTGTCGGAGAGGATATCCGAGCCGGACAGCATCCGGGAGTCGTACTCCAGCCCCAGCAGGTTAGAGATCGTAGGCAGGATGTCCACCTGGCAGCAGACCTTGTCCACATAGACCGGTTCCTCCATGCTGGCCGACCACATGATCAGGGCGTTGCGGTACACGTCCACATTGATCTCAGACTCCCGCAGGTACTCCAGGTCCTCCGAGCTGCCGAAGGTCTGGCCGGACAGCTCTTCCAGCGTCTCCACGTTGAAGTAGGGCACGTGGTCGGCCGTGGCCACGATCAGGGTGGTGTCCAGCTTCCCGGCGGCGTCCAGCTTCTCGATCAGGTCCTCCAGCGCCCGGTCCACCTCGATCACCGTGGCCAGATAGGCCTGCGTCGTCTCGCTGTAGGGAAGATCGGATACCAGATTTCTGTGTTGGCTCGCGGCATGGTTCCAGGAATAGGGCATATGGCCGCTGATGGTGAGGTAGTAGATGTTGAAGGGCTGATCGCCGTTGATATAGTCGCCCACGCTGACATCCACCATATAGGTATCCAGCTGGGGCCAGTATGCTTTCCCACTGCTGTTGAGCTCCAGCTGCAGCCCGGACCCCTCCTGCTTCCAGGTGTAGCCCAGGTTGGTGTGGGAGTCCAGGCGGCCGTACATATTGCTGTTGGCGTGATAGCCCAGGTTGTTATACCCCAGCCGGCCCAGCTGCTGGGCCAGGGAGAAGTAGCAGTTGGTGCCCAGCTCGCCGGTGCGCTTCATGGAGGAGGGGTTGCCGTCCTTGGGGTACAGCCCCATGAGATTTTGGAACTCGCCGCCGGAGGTGCTGGTGTAGTGCAGGGCGGTATAGTAGTTCTCAAAGACGAACCCCTCATGGGTGAGCTTGTACA
>JAHZFC010000080.1 GCA_019421525.1 Clostridiales bacterium | reverse complement strand
GGATGGATACCTTACGCATCACCGCACCTCATCACATAGCCAAAGCCCCGGACGGTGTGGATCAGCTTGTTGGGGAAGGGCTTGTCCACCTTGTTGCGCAGATAGCGGATGTACACGTCCACGATATTGGAATCATAGTCGAAGTCGAAATTCCAGACATGGTCGGAGATCTGGGAACGGGTCAGGGTCTGGCCCTGATGGCGCAGCAGGTACTCCAGCAGGGCGTACTCCTTGGAGGTCAGCAGCAGCTTTTTCCGGCTCTCTGCACCGTCTTGCTGGCCGTGTCCATCACCAGATCGTCCAGCCTCAAGATGGGATCGCGCACCTCGCTCTGGCGGCGGAGCAGGGCCCGGACCCGGGCCAGGAGCTCGTCGAACGCAAAGGGCTTCACCAGATAGTCATCCGCCCCGGCATCCAGCCCGGCCACCCGGTCCTCGATGGAGTCCCTGGCCGTGAGCAGCAGGACATTGGCGTGGTTCCCGGCGCCCCGCAGCCTGCGCAGCAGCGTCAGCCCGTCCATCTTGGGGAGCATCCAGTCCAGGACGATGCAGTCATAATCCGCCGCCTCCGCGTAGTCCAGGCCGTCCCTGCCGTCGAAACAGCAGTCCACAGAGTGGCCCTCTTCTGATAAACGCTTGGCAAGGATCCCATTCAGCGCCGCATCGTCTTCGATCACCAAAACACGCATATGCGTCCACCTCCCTGATCGATGTAGATCCTATTTTAACGCGGAAAAATGAGGATCCGGTGAAAAGATCTCATTTTATCCTCACGGTCCTCTCATTTGCAGGCGGTATCCTGTGTACAGGCTCAGAGATGAGCCAAATTACCGGACAAGTTCCGGTCCCATCGAATGGAGGTATTTTTATGAAAGATCTCAGACAAAAACTGTTATCCGCCGGCCTGACCGCAGCTGTCCTTTTGGGGGCGTGCGTCCCGCTGACCGCCATGGCCGCGCGAACAGGTGCGCCCCAGGCGCAGCAGTCCGCCGTATCCGCGTCCTCGAAAGCGGATACTGGCACGGCGGGCCAGGCGGCACAGACGCCGCAGCCAAACGGCGGCAATGGACACAGCCCCGCTCCTGCACAGGACGGGCAAGTGCAGGCGCAGACCGGGGAGCAGGAGGACGAGAACGACGCGGCCCGGCAGGCCCAGTTGGCGGCCCAGGCCAAGATCACCGAGGCGGAGGCCATCGCGGCGGTCCAAGCAGCCTATCCCGGCAGCACTGTGACGGTACAGGAGCTGGATGGCGAAAACGGTTCAGTCTTCTACGAGTTAAAGGTACAGCCCGCGGACGGCAGCAAGGCCTTTGAGGCAGCTGTGGACGCGGTGACCGGAGAACTGCTGGCGGCCGAGTCCGACGACTGAACTCCATACAAAAGCGGCGGGGCTGGGCCCCGCCGCTTGGCGTGTCAGATCGGCGTCACCGGCGGCCCGGACCGGAGCGGAGGCCCGGACTTTTGTGGGACACGATCCGGCCCGCTCGCGGCGGCCTCCATCGGACAGCGGTTTTGACTGTGGGCTCCCGTTCGACAGGGCGATGGCTCTGTCATCCTGGAAGACCGGGATCTTCCCGGGCGCAGCTTTCCGCCTTTGGAAGCGCGATCTCAATGGTCAGCCCGCCATTGAGGCCGTTGTAGGCCCGGATCGTTCCGCCCATGCCCTGCACCGCCTTGGAGGCGATGGCCAGCCCCAGACCGCTGCCCCCGGCGGGATCTTTCCGGGCCGGATCGCTGCGGTAAAAGACGTCGAACAGCTTGGGCAAAGCCTCCTCCGGGACGCCCGGGCCGTCATCCGCCAGGAGCATACGGCCGCTCTCCTCCAGGGTGATCCGCAGGTGCCCCATCTCTTTGTCCTTATATCTGACGCTGTTTTCCAGGATATTGGAAAGCACCCGGCGCAGCTGCTCGGGATCGGCGGAGACGGTCACCGGAGCCAGCTGCGCCGCCGAGACCTCCAGCCCGTGCATCCGGCTGTCCAGGGCGTTCTCCTCCACGAAGCTGGAGACAAATCCGTCCAGACGGAGGGGGCGCATCTCCATAGGCGCCCCCTCCAGATCCAGCTTGGAGTAGAGAAAGAGCTGGGACACCAGCCGGTCGATGTCCTCCGCCTTGGTGCGGATGGTATGGAGATACCGCTGCCTGGCCTGCTCTGTTTTTGCCACTCCATCCAGCAGCCCCTCCACATAGGCGCGGATGGAAGTCAGGGGAGAGCGCAGGTCGTGGGAAATGCCCGCCAGCAGCTCCTTCCGGCTCTCTTCGTCCCGGCGGGCACGTTCCACGGAGCTCTTCAGGCGGGCGGCCATCTCGTTGAAGGCCATGCATACCGGAGCAAACTCGTCCTTCCCGGCGTAGGAGATCCGATAGTCCAGATCGCCCTCTCCCAGTCTGCGGGCCCCCTCGCTCAGCAGATCCAGCGGCTCCTCGATCTTGCGGACCACGAACCGGGTGAGGAAACGGTTGGTCATCAGGATGGTCAGGGAGACGATAACGATCAGCCCGATGGCGGCCGCGGCGATGATGACCTTCAGACCGCCGCCCAGATGCTCCTGCCTGGTGCCAAAGAGATACAAAGACCAGGTGCCGCCGCTGGAGCTGTTGTCGGAGCGATATACGCTGCGGTCCCCGGCAGAGATGAAAGCCTCCGCTTCGTCGATGCAGTCCGCAGCCTGTATCAGCTGGCTGTCCGCCGGCTGCCCCTCGCCCGCGGCATACGCAAGGCCGCCGCTTTGTACCACGACGATGCGGAGCACGCCGGACTCTGTCATGGGTCCCAGGCTGGCCATCTGGCTGGTCCATGCGTCCGGGGCGTCGGCCATAAAGCCTTCGATCTGGCCGGTCATGTCCCGGCCGATGTGTATCAGGTCCTCTTCATCCTCCAGCCGCAAGCTGCCTCCGCTCTGGAGCGTGACCCAGAGCAGGGCCATGCACAGCAGACCGATAAAAGCCACGATGGCTGCGGGGACCACGATCATGAGGATATTGGAACAGAACAGGCGCTTTTTGATGGTCATTCCCGCACCTCCTTCCTGTATCTGGCATCATAGCATATCTTGCCGCGCCATTCATAAACCGCAGATAAACTATATGAGCAATATGACATTCTCAGGCAGACCGGCCGGCCCTGCCAGGTCCGAACTGCCCGAGGGCCATCCCCCCTGGGGAAGCTCATATCCGCCCATGGAAAAGCTCCCCCGTGCCCGGAGGCATGGGGGAGCTTTTTGCGGGTCGTCCTTTGTCTGCCCATCCTCTGTCCGGAAGGGGAGCAGCCGTCAGCCCACGCCCTCGGGCACGGCGTAGAGGTCCGCATAGTCGGGGTAGAGGGCGGTGAGGGTGTCGGAGATGGCCTGGTATTCCTCCGCCGTCACCTCCCGGACCCGCTCATAGACATACACCGTCACCCCGTCCTCCAGGGCAAAGGAGATGTCCAGCCGCTCATAGGCCGTGCCGATGCCGGTGCCCTCCAGCACGGGCTGGGCCAGCACTGTGACCAGGTGCTGGTTTTCCTCCCCCAGATGGGTCTGCACCGGGTCGGCCACCACCAGGTAGTCGGCGGTGAGCACGTTCCAGGAGAAGGCGTCCCGCTTATCCACGGAGGAGAAGTAGATGATATCGGTCTGGGGGGTATCAGGCTCGGGGATGCCCATGGAGCGGTAGGCGTTTTCATAGATGCTGGTGTTGAACACAAAGGAGGAGGCGATGATGGCCGCGCTCTTCTGCTCCCGGGCGGACAGGCTGTCCACATAGGCTCGCAGGGCCACCAGCTGGGCCACGTCGGTGCGCTGGGGCGGGGCGTAGGTAAAGGTGGGCAGGGCGGAGAGGGTTTCCACCTCCTGGATGCTGTCCGGCTGGACCCGGGGCAGGAGGGAGCTGCCCAGCGTGGCCAGGGCCAGTACCCAGGCCGCGGCCTGGACCGGCTTTCGCTCCGGCAGGACCTCCAGACCGCCCGCCAGGGCGAAGCACAGGGCGGGCAGATAGAGCAGCAGGTGCTGCTGCCCGTGGGACTGGACGCGGGTGAACAGCACGAAGCACAGCAGGGGCTGGACCAGGCACAAAAGGGCCCCATACCGGGCCTTCGGCCGGCGCAGGAGCAGAAAGACCAGGCAGGCCAGGGCCACGGCCAGCAGGAGATAGCCAAAGTAGCGGCCGAACATCACCGCGTCCACCCAGCGGCCCTGGTCGTAGGCGGAGTAGGTGTCAAAGTAGTTGGAGGACAGCACCTGGTCCACCACGAAGCTCTGTCCGAAGAACAGGGAGCACACCACCCCCGTGCCCACCAGGGCGGCAAAGGACTTCCACTGCTTCCGGTCCATGGCCAGGGCGGCGAAGGCGGCCAGGCCGAAGGAGACGGTGTAGAAGAAAAAGTACCGCCGGAGCAGGAACACCAGCACCAGCAGGGCCCCGGTGAGGACCCCACGGGCCCCCTGGGGACGGGAGCGGTCGGTGTAGATGACAAAGGCCCAGATGGCCGCCCCCGCCGCCGCCACATCCACAAAGCCCACCAGGGCGGTGTAGAGCAGCATGGGAGTGGCGCAGCACAGCAGCACCCCGCCCCAGCGGGTGCGCCGCCCCAAGGCCAGCAGGCCCCACAGGGCGGGCAGGACGTAGAGATCCACCGTTGCCATCAGGTACACATACCGCCCGGTGCCCAGCAGGCGCATCACCAGAGAGATGGGCCAGGCCAGCAGGTAGTTGTACTCCTGGGTGATGACGCTGGTGAGCACCAGGCGGATCTGGCTAAAGTCCAGAGGCTGGCCGGCCAGCATGGTGCTGAGGTCCCAGTAGGTGGAGTTGTCCCAGTAGTAGATCTTGGCGCTGCCCGCGCAGTACCAGGCGGTGATGATGTTCACCACCAGGGCCAGCACCAGCATGGTCCTGGCCCGGTCCAGGCGGAGGGGGCCAAACTCCCGCACCGCCGTGGCCAGCGTCAGCACCACAGCGGCCAGCACCAGGCCGCTTCCGGCCGCGCACAGCAGCCGGAAGGGCAGTCTGCCCACAGTGAGCTCCCCTACGTAGAACATATCATAGCTGGTGTCCAGCCCGGCCCCCAGCAAAAAGCCTGCGGCGGAGAGCAGGGCGGTCTTCCAGCTCCGGCCAAAGGGGAATAGCCACCGCTCCATCAGGCCCAGATGCCAGGCCAGGGCCAGCGCTCCGCCCGCCAGCACCACCGCCAGCACCAGGATGACCGGGCCGGACAGGTGCCCGTAGAGCACCGCCCACAGCCGGATGAGGGCCAGGCCGGACAGGCAGCCCCAGGCGCACAGGGCGGCCAGCCCCGCCGCCAGACGTCGTTTGTCCATGGCGTATGCCTCCTGATCCGGGGCCTATTTCAGCAGGGCGGCGGCCGCCGCGCCGGACAGGTTGGCGTCCTCCACCTGGACGAAGCGCCAGTGGCGGCCGAACCGGCCGGTGCACAGGCTGGCCATGGCCTGCTCGATGCAGCTGCGGTAGAGGCGGAACTTGTGGAAGGTGGAGCCCTCGGCGATGATGGCGGCGGGCCGCTGGGGGTCGCGGCCCATATCCCCCTGGACGATCACCGCCGTCAGGGCAATGGCCACCCGCTCCGCCGCCCGCTCCACCAGGCCGGTGAGGATGGCCTCCAGCACCGCCTGGTCCTCCTCCTGGGCGCAGAGCAGGCCGGGCAGGGCCTCCCTGTCGCCGCCGTCCAGCCAGGCGCTCACCTGGCTGAGGGCCAGGCCGTCCAGCTCCAGAACCGCCTTGGCGCAGGGGGGCGTGAGCAGCCCCTCCTTGGCCGCTCCCTTGAGGGTGAGCTCCATGAGCGGGCCCAGATAGGCCCCGGAGGTCATCTTCTCAAAGGGGTGGCGGCCCGGGTCCCGGGAGGCGGCGTCCAACGCCCGGTCAAAGTCCCCCTGGGGAAAGCCGGTATAGCTGCCGGCCTCCATATTGATGACCATGTCCTTTCGCTGGCCGGGAGCCAGCTTGGTGATGCGCCCGCCCTGCTCGCAGTAGCAGCAGTTGAGCCCCGTGCCCAGGATGAAGCCCACAAAGCCGTCATAGGCGTCCCGGTCCTCGGCCAGATAGCCCCCCAGCAGGGTGGCCACCGTGTCGTTGACCACCGCACCGGCCTCCGGCGCCGCCATGCCCCGCGCCTGCATATGGGCGGCCAGGTCCCGGCACAGGTGCATCCCCGCGCCCCCTTCCACCCGGACCTCCTTGTCAAAATAGAGCACTTTGCCGTCCAGGTCCGGGGTGATCTCCGCGGGGAAGGAGAAGCAGAAGCCCACCCGGCAGCCGGCGGGGTATCGGCCCAGACCCTGGGCGATGATGTCCAAAAACTCCTCCCGGGTGACCTTGCCCCGGCTGCCCGGAGTGGGAAGGAGCTGGAGGCCGCTGATGTTCAGCCCGTCCTGCGACCACTGGGCCAGGGCCATGCGAAGGTTGGTCCCGCCCATGTCCAGCGCCGCCACCTGGCCCTGAGTGGGCAGGGGATGTCCCAGGGAGACATAGGCCGGGAGCATGAGGAGGCTGCTCTCCTTCCCCTGGAGGCCCCGGGCCATCTCCCCGCGGTAGTCCTCACAGGCCGCCGCCAGGTCCAGCTGGCCGGGGGCCATGGAGTGCTGGGAGAGGAACTGTCTTGCCTGCCGTGTTACGTCCATGGATATGTCCTGCCTTTCCGGCCGCGCGCTGGCGGCCCATTTGCTCCAGTGTACCACACCTGGCCCGCCGGGGCAAGTGCGTGCCTTGAAGGAGGGGGAGGGTTGTGGTATGCTTGTGGCAGAGCGAAGCTCATCCTGCCGCCCGGCCCGGGAGGCGGGAGGAAAGGAGGGGGCGTATGTCCCGGAATACAGAGATGGAGCAGCTGCGCCGCCGGCTCCGCCGGCAGCTGCTGCGGGACCTGCTCCACGGAGTGCCCCCGGTGGGCGCCACCCTGGACGAGATCAACGGATACTACGGTTATCATCTTCAGCCGGGCACCTTCCTGGTCCTGATGATCCAGCTGCGGCCCAGAGGGAAAGGGACTGACCGGCCCATGTCCGAGGTGCTGGACTGGGTGGACGAGGATGCGCGGATGTTCCTCACGCCGGAGCACTTCCTGGAGCAGGAGACCCTCCATGAGGGGGATCAGCTGTACTGTATGCTGAACTTTGACGCGGCCTTCGGCACCCCCAGGTCGGAGCAGGTGCGCCAGAGCGTGGACCGCCTCTACCGGCATATGGATATCGCCAGGCGCTACAAGCCCTACTATTTTGCCATCGGCGACGGCCTGCCGGTGTCCGACATCCTGGATCTGGGCGCCAGCTTCCGCTCCGCCCAGCAGGCGGTGGAGGAGTACGGCTCCCAGCTCCAGGTCAACCGCCGCCACGACAGCGCCCAGCAGATGTACACCACCGCCCAGATCATGAACGTGCTCACTCCGGCCCGGCGCTCCGCCTTTACCCACTACCTGGAGACCCTCCAGCGCGATCAGCTGGAGCGGTGGGTGGACGAGGTGTTCGCGGCCTGCCGCCCCTATCTGGAGCGGTTCCCCACCATCCTCTATCAGCTGCCCTACAAGATCCTGGATCTGTGCATGGAGACGGCGGGCAACACCGTGGCCGCCGACAGCAGGCTCCAGCAGATCCTGCTGGAGTGCCGGGCCGCCGTGGATATCCGGCAGGACTACGATCAGCTCACCCATTTGGTGAAGGAGGGCCTGCGGCGCTTCTGCGACCGGTATGCCACCACCCTTTCCCGGGCGGGCAATCCCGCAGTGCAGGAGGCCAAGAGCTTCATGTGGGAAAATTACACCCGCCGCCTGACCCTGGGGGAGATCGCGGGCCATGTCCACCTCAATCCCCAGTATTTCAGCGTGCTGTTCAAACGGGAGACGGGGCAGTCGGTGGTGGATCATCTGACCCACCTGCGCCTTGAGCAGGCTAAGGTCCTGCTCAAGGATACCTCTTTGCCCATCAACCAGGTGGCCGGACAGGTGGGGTACGATGACCCGGACTATTTCAGCCGCCTGTTCCGCAAGATCAACGGCATGAGCCCCCGACAGTATCGGAACATCACCGCCAAGGGCTGAAAAAGCCCAAAAAACCTGAATTGTGCTCAGACCCAAAGCGCCACATATTTGATCGTGATTTTTTCACGATCAAATTTTTCCAGACTTTAATTATCTATAAATAGTCCTGGTTTTCTGCGGATAGTCCATTGCAAAAAACGCAGCCCTCCCGATATAATTTTGGGTGGAAGGGAATAGGCTTTTCCAACCTGAGATCATAAGGAGGAACAACGATGAAAAAGTGGAACAAATTGCTTGCTCTGCTGCTGGCGCTGGTCATGGCGCTGGGCCTGGCCGCCTGCGGCAACGACGCCGGCGACACCAGCACGCCCCCCAGCGATGAGGGGACCAACCCCAACGGCCCCACCAGCGAGGAGCCCGAGGGCACCAAGACCTTCGTGTTCGGCTCCGACGCCAACGCCAACACCTTCGACCCCGCCACCGACCTGCAGACCAACTCCGCCCGGGCCCTGACCAACGCCGTGCTGGAGACTCTGTGGAAGGTGGACAACGACGGCAACGTCATCGACGACCTGGCCGCCAGCCACGAGTGGACCGGCGACCTGGAGCTGACCGTTGTGCTCAACGAGGGCATCACCTTCTCCAACGGCAATCCCCTGACCGCCGATGACGTGCTGTACACCCTGGAGCACCTGCGTGACTCCGGCCGTACCGCCTCCATGGTGGCCTGCGTGGACTTCGAGAATACCACCTGCCCCGACGACAACACCATCGTCATCGCCATGAGCACCTATGACGCCGGCTTCTATGACGTCATGGCCACCACTTACATCATCGACCGTGAGACCTGCACCGCTGAGGACTGGAACTGGGGCTGGCTGTACGGCACCGGCCCGTACAAGCTCAAGGGCGACGGCGTGACCGACCGCTCCGGCTGGGAGGAGTCCGTCCAGTACACCCTGGTGCGCAACGAGGATTACTGGGGCGAGGCTCCCTACTATGATGAGATCATCATCAAGTTCTACTCTGAGGAGTCCACCCGCTTTGCCGAGCTGCAGGCCGGCAACCTGGACGCGGCCTATCTGACCCAGGCCACCTATGTGAACAACCTGTCCACCGGCGCTGTGTCCGGCGCCACCCTGGTGCAGAAGGCGTCCCAGGGCGTCACCGGCATCCAGCTGGCCGCCGGCCCCGACACCGTGGGCGTCTTCTCCGACATCAACATCCGGAAGGCCTTTGCCCACGGTATCCAGGCTGAGAACATGGTCACCGCTCTGGGCCAGGGCATGTATCAGTCTGCCTCCTCCATCCTCGGTCCGGATAACTGGGCCTACCTGGATGTGGGCGCCTATGAGTACGATCCCGAGCTTGCTGCCCAGTGTCTGGCCGAGGCGGGCTACTCTGTGGACAACCCCCTGACCGTTACGGTCGTGGCCGAGTCCACCGCCTTCTATACCCAGCTGTTTGAGGCCATGCAGGGCGACCTGGCCCAGATCGGCATCAACCTGGACCTGTCCGGCATGGGCGACTTCGCCACCATCCTGCCCACCCTGCTCAGCGGCCAGCAGGAGGTCAGCATCGGCGGTCCCTCCAACGGCGCCGGCAACGACCCCGCATCCCTGCTCCAGCAGATGGGCCCCCTGTCCGACAACGCCCTGATGCGCGCCCAGGACGACACCCTGGCCGACCTGTTCAACCGCGGCTCTTCCGAGCGTGACCAGGCCGCCCGCACTGAGATCTACCACGAGTACCAGCAGTATATGCACGACAACTACTACTACATCCCTCTGTACCAGGACACCAAGAACTATGGCGTGGCCGAGGCCCACACCAGCTTTACCAATGCTCTGGACAGCAGCAACCAGCTCGACCCCACCCTGCTGACCGACTAAGGCAAGCGGCTTCGGGAACTCAATAGCAGAAATGAGGCGTGGCGGCGGGCTTCCCGCCGCCACGCCTGCTTCAAAACTCGACACCATACCCTGAGGAGGGAGAGCCTATGCTGAAATACATCGTGCGGCGCCTGCTGCTGATCATCCCGGTCCTGCTGGGCGCCATCATCATCATCTTCACCATCAACTACTTCAG
>JAHZFC010000079.1 GCA_019421525.1 Clostridiales bacterium | reverse complement strand
CAGGTCCTCCGGGCCGTGGTGGGAAAGCTCGGTGATCTCAAACAGGTCGTTGGTGGCCCGGCTCATGAGCTGTCCGGTGCGGTTCTTATCGTAGAAAGAAAAGGACAGGTCCTGCATATGATAGAACAGGTCCCGGCGGATGTCCGCCTCGATGCGTACCCCCATCATGTGCCCCCAATAGGTGACCACATAGTTCATCCCCGCCCGCAGGGCATAGGCCAGCAGCAGCACCGCCATGACGGCGAAGAACGCCCCGAACAGGTCCTGGGGCAGCAGCTCGTTGAGGGCCATCCGGGAGGCGTAGGGAAAGGCCAGGTCCACCAGGGCGATGCCCAGGGCGCAGCACATGTCCAGGATGAACAGCTTCAGATGGGGCTTGTAGTAAGACAGGAAGAGGGGGAGGTACCCCTTTTCAAATCTCTTCTGGTCCATGAAAATGATGCTCCTTTATCTCGTTCTCTCTTCATTTGATATCTCTGATAGTATAATCGAACCGGGCTGGTCTTGTCAACGCACCGCCCTGTGACAGGAAAGGGCCGGGGACCGCCAAGTCCGCTCTTGCGGCTTTCCCGCAGGCGGATTATAATATAACAAGTATGCCCCAGGGCATACCGGGCAAGAGAGAAAGAGGGAACAGACGTGTTGGAAGATCTTCTGGTGGTGGCCGGCAGTGTGGTCACGTTGTTTTTGTTGATGGTCGTGGGTTTTTTCTTCGGGAAACGGGGGATGCTGTCTTCACAGGCCCTGTCCCAGATGTCCACGCTGCTGCTCTATGTGGTGTGCCCGGCCATCATGATCGACACCTTTCTGGCTGAGACCTGCGACGGGCCCACCGTCCGGCTGCTGCTGGTGGCCGGCGGGGCGCTGGTGGGCACCTATGTGCTCAACATGCTGCTCGTCCCCCTGTGCTTTCGCCGGATGCCGGAAGAGGACCGGGGCGTGATGCGCTTCGGCTCCATCTACGGCAACACCGGGTTCATGGGGATCCCGCTGATCTCGGCGGTGCTGGGGGCGGAGGGGATGCTGCCCACTGTCACCAGTCTGGCGGTGTTCAACATCTCCATCTGGACCCACGGCGCCTTCCTCATGGGGGGGCGCAGAGGGGTGTCGCTGAAAAAGGCGGTGTGCAACCCCGGGGTCATCGGCTTTGTCATCGCCGTGGCGCTGTTCGCCCTGGGGGTGGAGCTGCCCGGCCCGGCGGCGGCCGCCCTGGGCTACATCGGGGACTTGAACACCCCTCTGGCCATGATCGTGGTGGGGGCGCAGATGGCGGCGGTGGACCTGCCTGCCCTGTTCCGGGACCGGAGGCTGTACTGGGGCTGTGGGCTGAAGCTGCTGGCGGTGCCGGCCGTCACCATGCTGGTGCTGCTGCCCTTCCACCTGGACCGGGTGACCTATACCGCCATCGCCATCCTGGCCGGTTGCCCGGCGGCGGGGACCACCAGCCTGTTCAGCCAGATGGCGGGGCGGGACCCGTCCCTGGCGGCCAGGCTGGTGACGCTGTCCACCCTGTTGTGTATCGTTACCCTGCCCCTGGTGGCCCTGGTGGCCCAGGCGGTCTGCTGACAGGGCGGCCCTTGACGAAGGAGGTATCGTTCGATGAAGGATCAAGACATGCTCACCTGGCCCCAGCGGGGGCGGCTGTGGCTGCGGCTGGGGATCCGGGGGGTGCTGCTGGCGGCGGCCGTGCTGCTGCTGGTATTTGTAGTCATTCCTCTGGTGTCCCTGCTGATGCCCTTCGTTCTGGCGCTGATCCTGGCCTGGCTGCTCAACCCGGTGGTGCGGTGGCTGAAAAAGCGGCTGAGCGTGTCCCGGAAGGTCATCTCCCTGGTGGTGCTGATCCTGGCCTTCGGCACGGTGGGCGGCCTTTGCTACGCCCTGTGCTGGGCGCTGGTCGGCCAGGTCGTCTCCCTGTTCGACAACTGGCAGCCCATCCTCGACAGCCTCATGGCCACGGTGGACAATGTGGGCCAGTGGTTCGAGCAGCTGGGCAGCATCCTGCCCGACAGTGTGGTGGCCATTGGAGACGATGTGGTCCGGGCGCTGATGAGCTGGCTGGAGGGGCTGGACCTGTCCAGCCAGATCGCCGCCCTGGCCAGCTGGGCCACCGGCCTGGTCTCTGGCATCCCGGGCTTTGCCGTGGCAGTGGTGGTATTCCTCATGGCCAGCTACTTCATCACCAGCGACTATCCCCGGCTGCGCTATCTGTTCACCGACCAGCTGCCCGCCAACCTGCGCTCCTTTGGCAGTGATGTGCGGCGCATCTTCATGGAGGCCTTCGGCGGCTACATCAAGAGCCAGCTGCTCCTGTCCCTGGGGGTGTTCGTCATCCTGACGGTGGGCTTCCTCGTCATCCGCCAGCCCTACAGCCTGCTGCTGGCCTTTGTGCTGGCGGTGATGGACTTCATCCCCATCATCGGCGCGGGCACGGTCATGGTGCCCTGGGCGGTGGTGGACCTGATCACCGGCGACTACCGCCAGGCCATCGAGCTGATGGTGATCTGGGGGATCATCGCCCTGTTCCGCCGGGTGGGGGAGCCCAAGATCCTGGGCGACCAGACAGGATTGTCCCCCATCCTGTCCCTGGTGGGCATCTATGTGGGCATGCGAGTGGGGGGCGTGCTGGGCATGGTGGTGGGCCCCCTGCTGCTGCTGGTGTGCATCAACCTGGCCAAGCTGGGCATCTTCCGCCCGGTGGTGGCCGACCTGCGCCTGGCGGCCCGGGATATGGCCGCCATCCTCAGGGGCAGCGGGGACCCGGGCCGGCCTGGTGGCTCAGGCGGGGACTGAGCTGTATCTTCAGAAACCTTCAGCTTTCTTTCAGACAAAGTTCATGATCAATTTGATACTAGGTCATAATGTCGACACATTTTCGTTGTACCTTATACTCACAAACAGATAAGGAGTGAGTGTTATGTATCCTTACGACAACAACAATAACATCAACGGCTCCGCCAACTGGGACAGTGACAGCGGAACGTATCATTACAGTTACACCAACCCTCAGGCCGGCGCCACATCCGGCCCGGAGGCACCCCAGCGCAAGCCCAAGAAGAGCCGCAAGGGGGCGGGCAAAGTGGTCGCTTTGGTCCTGTGCTGCGCCCTGATCGGCGGCGGCGCGGGCGTGGGCGGCGCGGCGGCCTACAGCGCCCTGACCAGCGGCCCCTCCGGTTCCACCACCATCTACCAGAACAACACCCCCACCACCCAGGTGAACGTCCAGCAGGCCGACGGTCAGACCGAGATGTCCCTGGAGGAGATCTACGCTGCCTACGCCAATTCCTGCGTGAACATCAACGCCCAGACCACGGTGCAGCAGGGCTGGCAGACCTACCAGGCCACCTCCGCCGGCTCCGGTTTCATCATCAGCGAGGACGGCTACATCGTCACCAACTACCACGTGATCAGCGACTCCTCCTCCATCCAGGTCACCCTGTTCAACGGCGACACCTATGACGCCACCTACATCGGCGGCGAGGAGCTCAACGACGTGGCGGTGCTGAAGATCGACGTGTCCGGCCTGACCCCTGTGGTGCTGGGCGATTCCGACAGCCTGGTGGTGGGTGAGCAGGTGTCCACCATCGGCAACGCCCTGGGCAGCTACTCCTTCTCCCAGACCTCCGGCTATGTGTCCGGAGTGGGCCGCACCGTCACCATGAGCGACGGCACGGTCATGAACATGATCCAGACCGACTGCACCATCAACTCCGGCAACTCCGGCGGCCCGCTGTTCAACAAGTACGGCCAGGTGGTGGGAATCACCTCCGCCAAGCTGTCCAACAACGACGGCAGTTCCAGCGCCTCCATCGAGGGCATCGGCTTTGCCATCCCCATCAACGACGTCATCGACATCATCACCGACTACATGCAGTACGGCTATGTCACCGGCCGGCCCAACATGGGCATTGAAGTGAGCAACATCGACTCCAGCACCGCCCAGATGTACGGCTGGCCCACAGGGGTGTATGTGCGCAGTGTCACTGCTGGCTCCTGCGCCGAGACCGCCGGCATCCAGCAGGGCGATATCATCACCAAGATCGACGACACCGACATCACCAGCGTATCCCAGCTCTCCTCGGTGAAGAACAGCTACCGGGCAGGGGACACCGTCACCGTGACAGTCTACCGCGCCGGACAGGAGCTGTCCCTGTCCCTGACCTTTGATGAGCAGACCAACACCCAGAGCAGCAGCCAGCAGGACTCTGCTCCCCAGGAGACCAGCAGCCAGGACAGCCAGGGTAACCAGTACTACAACCCCTGGGACTACTTCTTCAACTGATATCTTCTTCCTACCTCCTGTATCTCTCTCATAACGCACAGGGCCCCGCCGGATCAGTCCGGCGGGGCCCTGTGCAGAGCCTGTCGAAAACGTATTTTCGACAGGCTCTCGCCGGGGACAAAGCCCCATCCCCGGCGAAAGAGGCCCGCTGCAGCGCACGCACTGTCCGTCAGAGACGACCAGTGCGCACGTTTGCGGGCCGAGAAGTGTTTTCGTCCACGCACATGTCGCGGCCGAAAACAGGCTTCAATCGATTCGCGCCTGTGGGCGCGAACTCTGCGAGGCATTTGACGCATAGAGCAACAGAAAGTGCTGCTCACAAAAGATCCCGCCCCAACAGGGGCGGGATCTTTGATATTTGACGTTTATTCCTCCGCCATGGCCTTGGCCGCGGCGATGGCCTTCTCCTGAGCCGCGGGAGGGCAGTCCCATTCCCCGCGCAGAGGACTGCGCGGGGCCCCTCCGGGGAGGACCAGCATCCTCGGGCGGAGTGGATCCGCCCTGCGGAAATTCTCCGCTGTGCTGCGAATTTGCGGCGCAAAAGCGCCGGGGCGCTGTCGCGCCTACGAGGACTGCCCGCCCGAAAAAGAATCCCGCCCCAGCTGGGGCGGGATTCCTGGTGTCTGGCTTTATTCCTCCGCCATGGCCTTGGCCGCGGCGATGGCCTTCTCCTGAGCCGCGGGAGGGCAGTCCTCGTAGCGGACGAAGTGGAAGGTGAAGGAGCCGCGGGACTGGGTCATGGCCCGCAGGTCGATGGCATAGGTGGTCATCTCAGCCATGGGCACCTCGGCGGTGATGACCTGGGTGCCGTCGCTCTGGGGATCCATCCCCATGACGCGGCCCCGGCGCTTATTGAGGTCGCCGATGACGTCGCCCATGTAGCTGTCGGGCACGGTGACCTTCAGCTCGCCCACCGGCTCGAGCAGCACGGGGTTGGCCTCGGGCAGGGCGGCCTTGTAGGCCAGCTGGGCGGCGGTCTTGAAGGCGATCTCCGAGGAGTCCACGGGGTGGTAGCTCCCGTCGTACAGCACGGCCTTCAGGTTGACCACCGGGTAGCCCGCCAGCACGCCGTGGAGGCAGGCCTCCTTGATGCCCTTCTCCACCGCGGGGAAGAAGTTCTTGGGCACGGAGCCGCCGAACACCTCCTCGGCAAAGACGGGCTCTTCACTGTCGGGGTTGGGCTCGAACCGGATCCACACGTCGCCGAACTGGCCGGAGCCGCCGGTCTGCTTCTTGTGGCGGCCCTGCTTGGACACGGTCTTGCGGATCTTCTCCCGGTAGGCCACCCGGGGCTCCTTCAGCTCGGCCTCCACGCCGAAGCGGTTCTTCAGCTTGGACACCAGCACGTCGGTCTGGATGTCGCCGGCGGTGGTGAGCACCATCTGGTGGGTCTCACCGTTGTTGACCACGGTAAAGGTGGGGTCCTCTTCGTTGAGGCGGGAAAGGCCGGCGGCGATCTTGTCGTCCTGTCCCCGGGTCTTGGGAGAGATGGCCTTGGAGTAGTTGGGCTCGGCAAAGGGGATGGGGGGCAGCTTGACGTATTTGCGGGGATCGTACAGAGTATCCCCGGTCTTGAGCTTATCCATCTTGCCGATGGCGCCGATGTCGCCGCAGGTCAGCTCCTTGACCTCCTCGGTCTTTTTGCCCTTCATCAGGTACAGCCGGCCCAGCTTCTCGTTCTGGCCGGTGGTGGCGTTGACCAGGGCCATGTCGGGGGTGAGGGAGCCGGAGATGACCTTCACCAAAGAGTACTTGCCGTACTGGTCGGCCACGGTCTTGAACACGAAGGCGGCGGGGACGGCGCCGGCGGAGACGATGAACTCCATGGGGTCGCCGTTCTCGTCCAGGGCCTCGATGGGAGCGGCCTCGGTGGGGGCGGGCAGCAGGTCCACGATGGCGTTCAGAAGGGCGATGGTGCCAAGGCCGGTGTAGGCGGAGCCGCAGATGACGGGGACCAGGGAGCCGTCCTTGACGCCCGCCTTCAGGCCCTGGGTGATCTCGGCGTAGGTGAACTCCTCGCCGGAGAAGAACTTATCCATGAACTCCTCGCTGGTCTCGGCCACGGACTCCATGAGCTGGCCGTAGATCTCGTCCACCACGGACACCTTGTCCTCGGGGACGGGGATCTCGGTGCGCTTGCCGTCCCGGACCTCGTAGGCCCGCTTGTGGAGCACGTCCACGATGCCGGTGACCTGCTTGTTCTCGTCCCAGATGGGCACCACCAGAGGGGCGATGTTCTTGCCGAAATACTCCCGGAGGGTGTTGAAGGCGGAGTTGTAGTCCACATTGTCCTCGTCCATCTTGGAGATGTAGACGATGCGGGGCATCTTCCGCTCAGACAGGTATTTCCAGGCCCGCTCCGTGCCCACGGACAGGCCGCCCTTGGCCGCGCAAACCAGGATGCCCGCGTCGGCCACGGACAGGCACTCGGCCACCTCGCCGGCAAAGTCGAAGTTGCCCGGGGTGTCCAGCACGTTGATCTTGCAGCCGTTATATTCCACGGGGGCGACAGCGGCGGAGATGGAGATCTGCCGCTTGATCTCCTCCGGATCATAGTCACAGACGGTGTTCCCCTCGGAGGTCCTGCCCATGCGGTCGCTTCCGCCGGTCAGGTAGAGAAAGCTCTCGACGAGGGTGGTCTTTCCGTTACCACCGTGTCCCAACAGGCAGATATTTCGGATGTTTTGCGGAGAATAGCTCATAACTTGTTCCACTCCTTACGATTTGAGGGTGGGCTAGCAGGGCAGGGGGCCCGTCAGCCATCATTGACAATTATATAATAAAACCCGGGGCTTGGCAACCCGGATTTGAGAAAAATGACGAAAACTTTTTTGGAGGACAGGAAGGCCCGAAAAATGGGATAGAAGGAGGCCCCGGCAGCTCATCCAGCGAGCTGGCCGAGGCCAGGAGATCACACTTATTTTCTCTTCTTCTTTTTCTCAAAGAAATCCTTTACCGGCGTACTGTGGGTGACCGCCCCTTCCCCCATGGCCTCGGCAAACCGGCTCAAGGCGTCCCGCTGCTCGGCGGTGAGGTTGGTGGGCACGGTGATCCGCACGGTGACGTACTGGTCGCCCCGGCCACGGCTGTTGACCGTGGGCACGCCCTTGCCCCGCAGGCGGAAGGTAGTGCCCGTCTGGGTGCCGGCGGGGAGGTTATATTTCACCTTGCCGTCGATGGTGTCAATCTGGAGCTCCGCGCCCAGGGCCGCCTGGGTGAAGCTCACCGGCTGCTCCAGGTACAGGTCATAGCCGTCCCGCTCGAACCGGGGGTCCGGGATGACGGAGACAGTGATCAGCAGGTCGCCGGCGGGGCCGCCGTTCTGGCCGCCGTTGCCCTGGCCGCGCATGGAGATGGTCTGTCCGTCGTCGATGCCCGCGGGGATATGGACCCGGATCTTTTTCTGCTTGCGCACCTGGCCGTCCCCGTGGCAGTCGGGACAGGGCTGATGGATGATCTTGCCGGTGCCGTGGCAGTTGGAGCAGGGGGAGGTGGTGGTGAAGGCGAAGCCGCCGCCCCCCCGCTGGATGCGCACCTGGCCGGTGCCGTGGCAGGTGGGGCAGATCTCCGCCGTGGTGCCGGCGGCACAGCCGGTGCCGTGGCAGGTGTCGCAGTTCTCGGTGCGGGTGAGGCTGATCTCCTTGTCCACGCCGGTCATGGCCTCCTGGAAGGAGATGGTCAGGCTGGCCCGCAGGGAGGCCCCCCGCTTGGGGGCGTTGGGGTCGGCCCGCCGCTGGCTGCCGCCGAAGCCGCCGAAGCCGCCCCCGCCGAAGAAGGACCCGAAGATGTCCCCCAGGTCGATGTCCCCCATGTCGAAGCCGCCGAAGCCGCCGCCTCCGGCCCCGAAGTTGGGGTCGACCCCGGCGTGGCCGAACTGGTCGTACTTGGCCCGCTTATCCTTGTCGGACAGCACCTCGTAGGCCTCGTTGATCTCCTTGAACTTGGCCTCAGCCTCCTTGTTGCCCGGGTTCATGTCCGGGTGGTACTGCTTGGCCAGCTTCCGGTAGGCTTTCTTCAGTTCATCGTCCGTGGCGGTGCGGGACACCCCCAGGACTTCATAGTAATCTCGTTTTTGTTCAGGCATATGGTCCACCAACTTTCCTATTAGGAGGGTAGGGAAGCGCTCATGGGCCCGCCCGCAGGGCTGGCCGCTGTCTGCCCCCGACCTCCTAATTTGCTGTGGGGCAAGATACCGCGCAGGCAGGGCGCTGCCCCGCCCGCGCGGAATACAAAATGGTTCTATGCTGTCACGCTGCGGATCGGACGCGCGGCCGGGTCGCTTTCGCTCCGTCTCGGGCAAAACACAGATCTGCTGGGCAGATCCTGGTCTTTCGCCCTCGCTCCTCTCCAAGCTCCCCTGCGCGTCTATCCTCCGCGCTTCTTACTTGTTATTGTCGTCGTCCACGACCTCGTAGTCGGCGTCCACCACGTTGTCATCATTGCCGCTGGTGCTGCCGGCGGCAGCGCCGCCAGCCGCGCCGCCCATGTCAGGGCCGGCCTGGCCGCCGTTCTGGCTGTACAGCTTCTCGCTGACGGCGTAGAAAGCGCGGGTCAGCTCCTCAGTGGCGTTCTTGATGGCGTTGGTGTCGGTGCCCTTCAGGGCGTCCTTCAGGGCGTTGAGCTTGCTCTCGATGTCGGACTTGTCGGAGGCAGCGATCTTGTCGCCCATCTCCTCCAGGGTCTTTTCGGTCTGGTAGACCATCTGGTCGGCCTGGTTGCGGGTGTCCACTTCCTCTTTCCGCTTGGCGTCCTCGGCGGCGAACTGCTCCGCCTCCCGGACGGCCTTCTCCACGTCCTCCTTGGACATGTTGGTGGAGGAGGTGATGGTGATGTGCTGCTCCTTGCCGGTGCCCAGGTCCTTGGCGGACACGTTCACGATGCCGTTGGCGTCGATGTCGAAGGTGACCTCGATCTGCGGCACGCCCCGGCGGGCGGGGGCGATGCCGTCCAGGTGGAAGCGGCCCAGGGTCTTGTTGTACTGGGCCATCTCACGCTCGC
This sequence comes from Clostridiales bacterium, assembly GCA_019421525.1. GTDB lineage: Bacteria > Bacillota > Clostridia > Oscillospirales > Oscillospiraceae > Enterenecus. The sequence continues at coordinate 857 of JAHZFC010000079.1, read as the reverse complement.
CCTGGAGCACGTGGACCTCCACGGAGGTCTGGTTGTCGGCGGCGGTGGTGAAGATCTGGCTCTTCTTCGCGGGGATGGTGGTGTTGCGCTCGATGAGCTTGGTCATCACGCCGCCCATGGTCTCGATGCCCAGGGACAGGGGGGTGACGTCCAGCAGCAGCAGGCCCTTCACGTCGCCCACCAGCACGCCGCCCTGGAGCGCGGCGCCCATGGCCACGCACTCATCGGGGTTGATGCCCTTGAAGCCCTCCTTGCCGGTGAGCTTCTTGACCATCTCCTGGACAGCGGGGATACGGCTGGAGCCGCCCACCATCAGCACCTTCTGGATGTCGCTGCCGCTCAGGCCGGCGTCGCTCATGGCCTGGCGCACGGGGCCGGCGGTGGCCTCCACCAGATGGGCGGTGAGCTGGTCGAACTTGGCCCGGGTCAGGGTGAGCTCCAGGTGCTTGGGCCCGGTGGCGTCGGCGGTGATATAGGGCAGGTTGATGGAGGTGGAGGTGACGCCGGACAGCTCGATCTTGGCCTTCTCGGCGGCCTCCTTCAGCCGCTGCATGGCCACCTTATCGCCGGTCAGGTCGATGCCCTCGGCCTTCTCGAAGTCGTCGCCGCCCAGGCGGTTGTTGCCGGCGGTGGCCAGCACTTCGATGACGCCGTCGCCGACCTCCAGCACGGACACGTCGAAGGTGCCGCCGCCCAGGTCGTACACCATGATCTTCTGGTCGGACTCCTTGTCCACGCCGTAGGCCAGCGCCGCGGCAGTGGGCTCGTTGATGATACGCTTGACCTCCAGCCCGGCGATCTTGCCGGCGTCCTTGGTGGCCTGGCGCTGGGCGTCGGTGAAGTAGGCGGGGACGGTG
>JAHZFC010000078.1 GCA_019421525.1 Clostridiales bacterium | reverse complement strand
GCCTCTATAATATCCCACGGAAAGGCTTTTTTCTACCCTTCCGTGGCTACTTTTATGATAGCATCACAGCATCCTCGTCGGTGTCGCTCACCAGGTCCTCGTCCAGGGCGAACACGGCATAGGCCTCGGCGGAATATTCACTGTCGGCGTACTCATCGGAGAACACATAGACGGTGTCGCCCTCTCTGGCAGTGCCGTGGGAGACGCTGCTGACGCCGGTGATGCGGGTGACCTCGGCGTCCTCGGCCAGGGCGAAGTAGTAGACCTCAGTGGCAGTATCCTCCTCGCCATCCTTATCGAGATCCACCCAGACCTCCACGAAATCATCGTCGGCGTCCAGCACGATGCCGGTGGTGAAGTCGTAGCCATAGTCATCGGCACTGTCCTCAGTCGCAGCCACGAAGGAGTAGTAGCCGTCGCTGTCCTCCAGCAGGAAGCCCACGCTGCCGTACCGCGTCAGGCTCTCGGCGCTGGCGAACAGGTAGGTGCTGTAGGAGCCATCCACATAGAAGCTGTACTGATAGCCGTCGGCGGTGGTGCCCACGCTTCTGCGGTACACGGCGAAGGTCACGTCCACGGTGGTGGAGCCGGTGCCGAGCACATAGATGTCGGTCAGACGCCCGCCGCTGTTGGTCACATAGAGCACGGACACATCGGTGTCAGAAGGATCATCCAGCGTCCCATAGTCGGCGGACGGGAAGTTGGTGTAGCCGGTGTAGGTGGCGCCGCTGTCCACAAAGACCAGCTCAGTGCTGGAGTTGGCGTAACGGGTAGCCGTGGGGCCAGTGAAATACACCGCGCTGGTGTCGTCGCTGGTGGTGACGCCGGTAGCGGTGCCCGTCTCACTGGTGTCCAGCTCCTTCAGGGTGTAGTAGCCGCTGCTGTTCACCGTGTAGGAGTACCAGCCGTCGGCGATCACATCGCCGTAGCCGTCATAATAAGATTCACCATCATCTTTAGTTGTATCTCCACTCTCACCAGTACCACTTACGATATAGTAGTTGCTCTCGAGAGCGGGGTTGTAGAAGTAGGCGCTGGTGGCGCTGGTGGAGTTGGTCACCCGCAGGTAGATCACGTCCTCGGTGCCGTCCACGAAGGTGACGGCCGCCGCCACATAGGCCTCGCCGTACAGGGCGCTGTAGTAGGAGGCGTAGGAATCGGACAGGTACAGGTAGTTCCCGCTGGAGGCGGAGCCGGAGTAGAGCTCGGCGCCGATGATGTTGCCGTAGCTGTCCTGATAGAAGGTGTAGATGCTGTCGAAGTCGTCCCCACTGGCGATATAGTCATCCTGGTATTCATAGTTGACGGAGAAGTAGTAGGTGACGTCGTCCACCTCGGTGTAATAGCTGCCGTAGGTGGTGACAGCGCCGGTGAAGTAGTCGGCCAGGACGATGCTCTGAAGCTCGTAGGTGGAGCCATCGTCCTCGCTGGCGGCGGTGACCAGGACGTAGTCGTCCTCGGCGAAGCTGTCGTCATCGGTGGTGATGTCCAGAGAGGTGTCCAGATCGCCGTCGTCGAACACATCCACGGTGTAGACGATCTCGTCCGGGTCGTCGTCGTCCACGTCGGTGATCTGGCCCAGGTAGGTGTTGATGATGATGACGGTGACCTCCTGGTTCTCGTCGTCCACATACACCTCGGCGTAGGTGCCGGTATCAGCGCCGTCACTCTCTCCATCCACATAGCCCACGGCGATGGAGCTGCTGCGGGTGGGGCCGTCGGTCTCGTCCAGGGTGACGCCGTCCACGATATAGAGGAAGTCGTAGGTAGTGGCCACGGTGCGGCCCAGGTCGGAGTACAGGGTGCTCTGGGTCACGCCGTCCTCATACACATAGTCGGCGGTGGAGCTGGTGTAGCCGTCGGTGATGGCCGCGCCGTCCTGGGTCCAGTAGTAGTAGGGCCGGCCGAAGGCGTCGGTGTCGTTGGCCTCCACCTTGAGCAGGCCGAAGTTCTGACAGCCCAGGGTGTAGCCGAAGGCGCTGTCCTCATCGGTGGGGTCCACGTCGTTGTCCACCGCGGTCAGGGCGGAGGTGCCGATGTAGTACTCGCCGAACACGGAGTTGTAGTTGACCTGGGCCACGCCCACCAGGGTGTTGAAGGCGTAGAGGGCCATCTCGTCCCGGGTCATGGGCTCGCTGCCGCTGAGGGTGCCCTCCAGGCCGTCATAGATGTCCAGGGCGCTGGCGTCGGAGGCCACGGAGATCTCCCAGCCGGAGCCGGTGTACTCGCCGTTGACGCCGTAGCCCACGGCGGTGAGCAGCATCTTGCCGAACTGGTAGGCGGTGACCTCCTCCTCGGGCAGGAAGCTGCCGTTGCCGTCGCCGTCGATGATGCCGGCGTTGGCGCAGTAGGCGATGTAGCCCGCCGCCCAGTGGTCGGCCGCCACGTCGTCAAAGGGCGCGGTGACCGCCGACAGATTCTCGGCGGAGTCGCCCAGCACCAGGTAGGCGATGATCTTGGCCGCCTCGGACCGGGTCATGGTCTGATCCGGGCCGTAGCTGCCGTCGGTGAGGCCCTCGAGCACGCCGATGCTCGTCAGGACGTCCACCGCCTCGTAATAGGTGATGTCGCCGGTGTCGGTATAATCTGCCGCGTCAGCCGCGCTGACCGTCAGCGGGAGCGAGCACAGGACCGCCATCACCACCACGAGGCTCAACAAACGTTTGAGGTTTTTCATGGGGGGTATTCTCCTCCTTTTCAAGTTTTCCGCCGCATCATGACCTGGCGGAGCATTTATGCACAAGTCCGGCGGAGCCGGACGTTATGCTGTGGTCGCCCAGGCAGTTCGCCTGCTGGCTTGGGGGCGGGGCAGGCGTCCGTCCCGCCCCCGCAGCAGATAGGAAGGTAAACCCAAACACGTCGGGAGCCTGTCCCTCTCCCGTCGGTCTTTGCCTGGTAGGCTCCCCTTGCGTCCGATCCGGGGATGGAGTATCCTAAGGATGGGCAGAATAGAAAGAGGAGCGGCCGGCTTTCGCAAATTTCGAGATTTGCGACTGCCCGGAAGCTCCTCTTTTTCTCTTTTTACTTTTCTCTTTTATATCGAACTTGTCATTTCTTTGTCATTATCCTTCTCTTTTCATTGGCCCGCCTCTTACAGATACCGCCCGCATCTTCCCCGGCATGCCCGGACCTGTTCAGCCGCTCCATCATCGTCCGCATCGTGGATAAGGAGGGATGCACATAGGTATTCAGCGTGACCCCCACATCGGAATGTCCCAAGATCTGACTGAGGGTCTTGGGGTCAAAGCCCAGCTGGACGCAGTCGGTGGCAAAGGTATGGCGCAGGGCATGGAAGTTGATGTCCCGCACCCCTGCGGCCTTCAGCAGCTTTTTGAACCGGCTCTGCATGGTCCTGGGCTCCAGGAAATGGTCGGCCTGTCCGGTGAGCAGATAGCTGTCCGGCTGGCAGCGCAGCCGCTCCAGCCATCCCTGCGCCAAGGAGGGCACGGGGATCGACCGGCGGGAGCTGTCGCTCTTGGGCGTGTCAAACACCACGATGGTGCGCCGCGGGTCCTTCGGCCCGAAGTCCGGGTTGCGGATGCGCTGGGCCGTCCGGCGCACGGTGAGGATCCCTGCCTCTGAAATATCTCCCCATTTCAGCGCGCAGAGCTCCCCGATCCGCAGCCCGGTGTACAGGCACAGCAGCACCCCCAGGCCCGTCAGATCCAGGTCCCGCAGGATGTGTTCCTCCAGCCTGGCCCGCTCCTGGGCGGTGAGCACCTGGGTCTCATGGGGACAGTGCCTGGGCCTGTCCAGCGCGTCCCAGCCGGTGAACTGCGCGCCCTGGCGCTCGGCGTAGTGCAGCGCCCCGCGCAGCACCGTCAAAATGCTGTGAACGGTGGACGGAGCCAAGGGAGGCTGTTCCGCCGTGCCGTAGATCCGCCCGCTGAGATAGCTGGAGATGGCCTCTCCGGTCAGGTCTGACACTGGGCACCCTCCCAACGCCCCTACGATATGCCGGTCCGCCACTCTGCGGTAGGTAGAGCAGGTGGACCGCTTGAAGCGGGCCGCGCATACGGTCAGCCACTGGTCCACCGCCTGGCCCAGGCAGATGCCTTGGCCTTGGCCGCCTATGACCAGATCTCCCTACAGTTTCCGGCCCTTTGGGTCCTTGGCGTAGTTTTGCTGTCGTGTACTCAACGCTTTCCCTTCTTTCTGGGCGTTTTCTTAAGGAGGGCCGAACAAGTTATATTACATTTTTGTTACGGTCCGAAATCCACTTGACAAACGACCATTCCATGCTAAAATACAAAATAGGCAGTCGCAGATCTCGAAATTTGCGACTGCCTATTTTTCTTTGAAAAGATATCGCCGGCATCCGCGCGTGGCCCGCCCGGGACCTGTTTTTGTTTTCTTGCCGCTGAAGCTATTATGACTGGCGATACTGAAAATAGATTGAAATTCGTTCGGGCATTGTTTGAATTTTTTGTAAAGGATAGCATCCTGTGCGGGGCAGAAAAGCCGGCGGCGGGCCATGGCCCGCCGCCGACTGAGTTGTTCCGCACGGGGCAGATCCCCGCCGTCCTTGGTGCATCCCCAAACACCGCGCCCCGCCCCGGGCCTGGGCCCCTGCGGGGCCGTCAGTCCCTCAGCTCCAGCCGCACCGCCGCCTTTTCCGGGTGGTCCAGATCCAGCAGCAGGATGTCCAGCCCCTGGTCCATGGCGCAGCTGAGGGTGTACATGGTGCCGCCGGGGGTGCCGTCAAAGGCGGCCAGGATGGCGGAGGACCGGTCCACCATGTACCGGTCCCGGCGGTGCATGCAGAAGCGGTCATAGTTTTGCTGCACCATGGTCTCCAGGTCGCACGCATCCAGCGCCGCGCGCCACCGGGCCCGCTCCTGCTCCGGCCAGCGGTCGGCCTGGCTCTGGCAGGGCACCGCCCCCTCCACCGTCACGTCCGGGTGTTCCCTCCGCAGGGCCAGGGCCGCCTCCACGAAGTACAGGTCCGCCCCCCGGGCCATGCCGGAGATGAAGTGGCGGTATCCCCGCCGGTACAGCCCCTCCAGCTCCCGGGCGATGCTCTCCTTCAGGGCCAGGCAGCGCCCGTCCTCCTCATTCGTCCCCCAGGGCAGCTTGTCCGGCCGGTGTCCGGTGAAACAGCAGGTGGTCTCCCGCTCCATGGACATGGCCCGGCCCTCCTCTCCTTTTTCTTCTCCGGCCCATTGTATCGGATGGACAGTCCGCCGTCAACCGCGTGGCTGTGCTTGCTGTCGTTTTTTTCGCAGCTGCCTCTTGCATTTTTCCCGCAGCCTGCTATAATAGGGGACGGAAACAAGTGAATGAACGTCTTCAGGGCGGGGTGTGATTCCCCACTGGCGGTATAGTCCGCGACCCACAGTTTGTGGCTGACCCGGTGCAACTCCGGGACCAACGGTATAGTCCGGATGGAAGAAGATGCGCGCAGCTCCTCCCATGAATGTTGTAGCGCCTGGAAGACCGACTTTCAGGCGTTTCACGATCTTCATAGGAGGTTTTTTGTTATGTCTCAACCTGTCCCTGTCACCCGTTCCCGCCGCCTGTTCAGCGTCCGGGCCGTCGCCGTGTGCGCCATGCTGTCCGCCGTGGCCTTTGTGCTCATGCTCATGGACTTTCCCCTGCCCTTTCTGATCCCTGATTTCGTCAAAATGGACGTGTCCGAGCTGCCCTCTCTGTTGGCCTCCTTCGCCCTGGGCCCGATCTATGGCGTGGTGGTGTGTCTGGTCAAGAACCTGCTCCACCTGCTCATGACCACCACCGCCGGCATTGGGGAGCTGTGCAATTTCCTGATGGGCGTGTGCTTCACCATCCCGGCGGGGCTGATCTACCGTAAATTCAGGACCCATAAGGGCGCCGTCATCAGCGCGCTGGTGGGCTCTCTGGTCATGGCCGTGCTGTCCGTCCCCATCAACTATTTTATCAGCTATCCCTTCTACACCAGCTTCATGCCCCTGGATGCCATCATCGGCATGTACCAGGAGATCCGCCCCTCCGCCAACGGCCTGCTGGAGTGCCTGATCACCTTCAACGCCCCCTTTACCCTGCTCAAAGGCCTGCTGACTTCGCTGATCTGCTTCCTCATCTACAAGCCCCTGTCCCCCATCCTCCACGGGCGGAAGGGCTGAGAGGGGGGCTCACCGATGCGGAAAGAGACGATCCGGAAGATGACCGTCATGGCCATGCTGGCCGCCCTGTCCATGGTGCTGGTCTGGGCGGTCCATGTGCCCCTGATCCCCGTGGTGGCCTTTCTGGAATACGACCCGGCGGATATCCCCATCCTGATCGCCGCCATGGCCTACGGCCCGGTGTCCGGCCTGGCCCTCACCGTGGTGGTCAGCATCATCCAGGGCATGTTCATCAGCACCACCGGCCCCTGGGGCATCCTGATGCACATCATCGCCACAGGCACCCTGGTGCTGGTGGCCGGCGGCATCTACCGGCTCCGCCATACCAGGGGCGGCGCGGTGCTGGGGCTGGTCCTCGGCACCCTGGCCATGGGGCTGGTGATGGTCCCGGCCAACCATTTCATCACCCCTGTCTGGATGGGCGCGCCCACCGAGGTGGTGGACAGCCTGATGCTGGTGGGCATCCTGCCCTTCAACCTGCTGAAAGCGGGCATCAACTCCGCCGTCACCTTTGTGGTGTATAAGCTGGTGTCCCGCTACCTGGTCCACGGCGACCCCTTCGCGGCCAAGGCCAAAAAGGAGCCCGCCGACGCGTCTGACGCCTGAAAATGCTGAAAGATCCCCGGGAAGCGCTGCTTCCCGGGGATCTTTGTTCATAGCGTTTTGATCGGCAGTCCGGCCAGATGCCGCCGGACCATGTCAAAGGCGTGGCTGGCGGCCATGGTGCGCACCCGGTCCCGCCGGTCGCTGGGCCCGGCCAGATCGAGCCGGCGCACCCAGCACCCGTCCGGGGCGGCCAGAGCCACATACACCAGGCCCACGGGGTTGCCCCGCTCGTCGCTGTCCGGCCCGGCCACCCCGGTGGCGGACACCGCCAGGTCACAGCCCAGTACCCTACGCGCCCCTTCCGCCATGGCCCGGGCCACATCGGCGCACACCGCGCCCTGCTCGTCCAGCAGGTCCCGGGGCACCCCCAGCACGTTGGCCTTCACCTCGTTGGTGTAGCTCACCACGCCCCCCCGGAACACGGCGGAGGCGCCGGCCAGGTCGGTGATGCGCTTGGCGATGAGCCCGCCGGTACAGCTCTCGGCGGCGCCCAGGGTCAGCTCCTTTCCCTTCAGGGCGGCCAGCACCACCTGCTCCAGGCTCGTCACGTCCGCGCCGTACACCAGGTCGCCCAGCAGCTCCCGCACCTCCCGCTCCACCGGGGCGATGAGGGCGGCGGCCTGCTCCCTGGTGTCCGCCTTGGCGGTGATGCGCAGCTCCACCTCCCCCTCCTTGGCGTAGGGGGCCAGGGTGGGGTTGGTCAGCTCGTTCATCCGGTCCCGGAGCTTGTCCTCCACCTGGGACTCCCCCAGGCCGAAGACGCGCAGGGTGCGGGACCAGATGACCCCCTCGCTCAGCCGGGCCAGCCAGGGGGCGGCCTTCTCCCGGAACATGGGGATGCACTCCCGGGGCGGGCCGGGGAGCATGACCACATAGTTGTCCCCGCTCTGGAAGGCGCAGCCCGGGGCGGTGCCCCAGGGGTTGTCCAGGATGGTGCACCCCTCGGGCAGCCAGGCCTGCTGGAGGTTATTGTCCGTCATGGTACGGCCGGACTTGGCAAAGTAGTCCCGGATGGCCTGGGCGCACTCGGGGTGGTAGACCAGCTTTATGCCGAAGGCCTCGGCCAGCACCTGCTTGGTCAGATCGTCGCAGGTGGGGCCCAGGCCGCCGGTGGTGATGAGGATATCCGCCCGGCTCCTGGCCAGCTCCACCGCCGCGCGCAGCCGCTCCGGGTTGTCCCCCACCACGGTGTGGTAGTAGACGTTGATGCCCATGGCGGCCAGCTCCCGGCTCAGGTCCCTGGCGTCAGAATTGAGGATGTTGCCCAGCAGCAGCTCCGTGCCCACTGACAACAGCTCCGCGGTGTGGGCCATGGTCAGTCCTCCTCCAGCCAGCGAAAGGTGTCGTACCCGGCGAAGGCGTACTCCACATTCGCCCGGGCATCCTCCTCGGTGTCCGCGGGGAGCACATCCAGCTCCTCCCCGTTCTCCGCCATGCCCATAAAGCCGTATTCCGTGCCCTCGATGGCGATGCGGATCTCCTCGCCCCAGGGCTCGTCGCCCTCTTGATATACTGCGATCCATTTTGGCATAAAAAGACCTCCTTTTATCAGGGAACATCAGTTTACCCTATGGTAGCGCGGTCCGCTCCGGTTGTCAACTGCCCTGTCCGGTTTTCCCATCCTTTACTTTAGTTCGATAAAAAAACTCTTGCATTTCCCCGGCGGCTGCTATATAATAGCTCCATTCCAAACAGCGAGGTCATCACTCATGGCTCACGGCAATGCCCACAGCTTCATGTTCTTCTTTGGCTGGACTCGATTTAGCGTGTCCGGCTATTTTGGCATGGAGAAAAACGCGGAGCGTGACAAATGAGCGGCGCCCCATTGGGGGCATACCTGGATCAGTTTATTTTTAGGGAGCTCATGGTTCGCGTTTTCGCGGCCCATGGGCTTTTTTCATGAGAAAAGGAGTGTTTTTGATATGGTCATCATCATGAAGCCCGGCACGAAGCAGGAGCGTATCCGATCCCTCGTGACCCAGCTGGAGAAGGAACACGGCGTCAAGGTGGGCATCACCAACGGCGTGGGCTGCTCCATCCTGGGCCTGGTGGGGGACACCACCCATGTTGACATCCACAAGCTGGAAATGATGGACGACGTGGAGCGGGTCATGCGGGTACAGGAGCCCTATAAGAAGGCCAACCGCAAGTTCCACCCCGAGGACACGGTGGTGGACGTGTGCGGCGTTCCGGTGGGGGGCGGCAGCTTCACCGTCATCGCCGGCCCCTGCTCGGTGGAGAGCCGGGAGCAGATCGTCGAGGTCGCCCAGGACGTGAAGGCCTCCGGCGCGGCCCTGATGCGGGGGGGCGCGTTCAAGCCCCGCACCTCTCCCTACTCCTTCCAGGGCATGGGCACCGACGGGCTGGAGCTGCTGCTGGAGGCCAAAAGGGCCACCGGCCTTCCCATCGTCACCGAGCTGATGAGCCCCAAGTACTGCCAGCTGTTCGAGGAGAAGGTGGACCTGGTGCAGATCGGCGCCCGGAACATGCAGAACTTCGACCTGCTCAAGGAGGTGGGCAAGATGTCCAAGCCCGTCCTTCTGAAGCGGGGACTGGCCAACAGCTACGAGGAGTGGATCATGTCCGCCGAGTATATCATGGCCGAGGGCAATGAAAACGTCATCTTGTGCGAGCGGGGCATCCGCACCTTCGAGACCTACACCCGCAACACCCTGGACATCTCCGCCATCCCCGCCATCCGCCAGATGAGCCATCTGCCCATCATCGTGGACCCCTCCCACGCCGCGGGCATGTACTGGATGGTGGAGCCGCTGGCCATGGCCGCCATCGCCGTGGGGGCGGACGGCCTGATGGTGGAAGTCCACAACGACCCCCCCCACGCCAAGTGCGACGGCCAGCAGTCCCTGACCCCGGAGAAGTTCCAGCGCCTGATGGACAAGGCCCGGCCCATGGTGGAGCTGGTGGGCAAGCATCTGGTCTGAGCCTCTGTCAGGTTTCGCCTTGCGGCGACTTCCTTTTCGCTCGTGCGAAAAGGAAGCAAAAGCACGCCGGGGGACGGCCGCGGCGGACTGCAAGCGCCAAGGGCGCTTTGGTCCTTAGCGTCCTTTCCCCCGGACCCCCGCTTTACGGGAGCGCAGGATAGGATGATGCACCCTTCTATTTCCGGCGTTGGGGTAAGCTGACACTCCCTACACCTAGTTTCCGCTGCCGCTCTGCTGGCAGTCGTAGGAGCACGTTGGGCCCTCGGGGCACGCCTAGCCACAGCATAGACCTAGCTAGGCGCTCTACCGTAGGCCGTTGGGAGTGCTACTCAGGAACGCATCAGCGGCAGCGGAAAGCGGCGCTTCATGTATCCTGGCTTTGCGCGCCGGTCCATAGAGGGATGCACCAAAGGGCCAGTCAGCGCTTTTCTTTGGATTTCAAAAACCGTTTCTTTTGGCGCTGTCAAAAGAAATGGTTTTTGGTACTTTCTTCCCAAAGGCGTCAGCCTTTGGATAAAGCCCTCAAGGACGCAGTCCTTGAAACAGGCCAAGGGCGTCAGCCCTTGCAAAAAAGGTCCCAAGGACCCCGTCCTTGGTTTTTAGTCCAATGGTATGAAGTCAAGTAGGTGAAGCAAGAAAGAATCAAGCGAAACT
>JAHZFC010000077.1:2585-10376 GCA_019421525.1 Clostridiales bacterium | reverse complement strand
CGACGAGCGGGAGCAGACCCTCAACCAGCTGCTGGCCGAGATGGACGGCTTTGACGGCCGCAAGGGCGTGGTGCTGCTGGCAGCCACCAACCGCCCGGAGACCCTGGACCCCGCCCTCACCCGTCCCGGCCGGTTCGACCGGCGGGTGCCGGTGGAGCTGCCCGACCTGCGGGGCCGGGTAGCCATCCTGAAGGTCCACGCCAGAGACGTGAAGATCGCCGAGGATGTGGACTACGACGCCATCGCCCGGGCCACCGCCGGGGCCTCCGGCGCGGAGCTGGCCAACATCGTCAACGAAGCCGCCCTCCGGGCGGTGCGGCAGGGCCGGGGCCTGGTGCTCCAGGAGGACCTGGAGGAGAGCGTGGAGACGGTGCTTGCCGGCGCCCAGCGGAAGAACGCCGTCCTCTCCCCCCAGGAGAAGAAGATCGTGGCCTACCACGAGACGGGCCACGCCCTGGTGGCCGCCCTTCAGAGCCATTCCGCCCCGGTGACCAAGATCACCATCGTCCCCCGGACCTCCGGCGCCCTGGGCTACACCATGCAGGTGGACACCGGGGAGCACAACCTCATGAGCCGGGCGGAGCTTTTGAACAAGATCGCCACCCTCACCGGCGGCCGGGCCGCCGAGGAGCTCATCTTCGGCACAGATGACATGACCACCGGCGCCTCCAACGACATCGAGCAGGCCACCAAGCTGGCCCGGGCCATGATCACCCGGTACGGCATGACCGACGAGTTCGACATGGTGGCCCTGGAGACCGTGACCAACCAGTACCTGGGGGGCGACACCTCCCTGGCCCGCGCCGCCGAGACGGCCTCCCGCATCGACGAGCTGGTGGTCGGCACCGTCAAGGCCGCCCACGAGAAGGCCGCCGGCCTGCTCCGGGACAACCAGGACAAGCTCCATGTGCTGGCCGGGTATCTTCTGGAAAAGGAGACCATCACCGGCGAGGAATTCATGGCGATGCTCAACAAGTGATCATACAGCTTGTCGAAAAAGCCTTGCAGAGTTCGCGCGCTGCGGCGGGCTGTTTTCGCCGGGGATGGGGCTTTGTCCCCGGCGAGAGGCTGTCGAAAACACTTTTTTGACAGCTTCGAAAGAGCTCCCATCCGTTTTGTCAGCGGATGGGAGCTCTTTTGCCGTATCCAGATGGATGCTCAACACTTGAGTACCGCCCGCTTCACCGCGGGGATGGAGGCAGGGGAGACGGACAGCTCGTCGATGCCAACGGACATATAGAACTGCGTCAGGGCGGTGTTGGCCGCCGACTCGCCGCAGATGCCCACCCAGATCCCGGCCGCGTGGGCGTTTTTAGCTGTCAGCTCAATCAGCCGCAGCACCGCCGGATCGGCAGGGTCGAACAGGTCGCTGACCCGGGCGTTCATCCGGTCGGCCGCCATGGTATACTGGGTCAGGTCGTTGGTGCCGATGGAGAAGAAGTCCACCTCCTCGGCCAGGACGTCGCTCATGATGGCCGCAGCGGGGGTCTCCACCATGATGCCGTACTGGATGTCCCGGCTGAAGGGGACGCCCTCTGCCTCCAGCTCCCTCTGGACCTGGGCGACGGTCTCTTTGATCTGCCGCACCTGCTCCAGCTGGCCGATCATGGGGAACATGATATCCAGCGTCCCATATACCGAGGCCCGCAGCAGCGCCCGCAGCTGGGTGCGGAAGATGTGGGGCTCCTTCAGGCAGATGCGGATCGCCCGGTAGCCCATGGCGGGATTGTCCTCGTTCTCGATCCCAAAATAGGGGGCCTGCTTGTCGCTGCCCAGATCCAGGGTGCGCACCACCACCGGGCGGGGGGCCAGCCGTTCCAGCACCTGCTTGTAGACCTGGAACTGCTCCTCTTCCGTGGGGAAGTCCGGGCTGTTGAGATAGATGAACTCGCTGCGCAGCAGGCCCACGCCGTCCCCGCCGTTGGCGATCACCGCGTCGATATCCTCCAGCCCGCCGATGTTGGCCGCCACCAGCACCTTGTGCCCGGCGGAGGTGACCGCCTGACGGTCCCGGTATTCCTCCAGGGCGGCCTGGTCGGCCAGATAGGCGGCCCGCCGTCTCTCAAGATCGGCCAGCACCGCCCCCTCCGGTCGGGGCACCACCTCGCCGGTGGAGCCGTCCATGGCCACCATGCCGGCAGAGGGCAGCCGGTCAAAGTCCTCTCCCATGCCCACCACACAGGGGATGCCCAGGGTGCGGGCCAGGATCACCGAGTGAGAGGTGGATGAGCCGTATTTGGTGAGGAATCCCGCCACCATCTTCTTGTCCAGCTGGACGGTCTGGCTGGGCAGCAGGTCGGCGGCGGCCACGATCACCGGGTGGTCAGCCTCCATAACGGTATCCTGCACCCCTTTGAGGATGCGGATGAGCCGCCCGGCCACGTCCCGCACATCGGCGGCCCGGGCCTGCATGTATTCATCCCCCTCCATGGCCTCGAACATGGCCGCCAGGCCGTCGGCCGTCTGCTGGACCGCCCATTCGGCGCTGGCTCCCTGGTCCAGGGCATCGGACACCCCCTCACAGAAGTCCGGGTCGTCCAGCATCATCCGGTGGATGTCGAACACCTGAGCCGTCTGCTCGTCCGTCCGGCTGGCCTGGTCGTACAGGGCGTCCAGCTGGGCCAGGGCCTGGGCCGCCGCTCCATCGTACCGCGCCCGCTCAACGGCGGGGTCCCGCCCCATGTCCGGTGTGACGGTCAGATCTGGCTCTCTGAGATAAAACAGCTCCGCAATGGCCACGCCGGCGGAGGCGGCGATCCCCTTCAGCATATACAGTCCCTCCGATCATATTTCCCAAATGGATGTTCCTCCATCGTTCCTTCTTTGTGTATATCACAGAAACGCTCCGGCTTCAACCATTTATAAGCGGTAATTTTTGACGCGTTCCGTCAACGATTTCAATGGACAGCCAGACCGCCGCAGGCTATAATACTGCTTATGAAAGCTTCAGATGTCATTCTTTATACGGATATGGACGGCACCGCCCTCACCGACTGGAGCCTGGGCCCTGTGGTGCCAGAGCGGAACCTGACTGCCATCCGCGCCTTCGTGGCCGCCGGCGGTCTTTTTTCCGTGGCCAGCGGCAGACAGGCCCCTAACATCCTCCGGCTGTTCCCCGATGTGCCCTTCCGGGCCCCGCTGGTGTGCGGCAACGGGGCGGTCCTCTATGACCCGTCTGCCGGGACCGTGGTCCACAGGACATGCCTGCCCGCAGCTTATCTGGAGACCAGCGTGTCCTTTTTCCTCTCCCATCCGGAGGTGTGGATCGTGGCCGCTGACGAGGAGCAGATCTGGCAGATCACCAGCGGCGACCCCGCCCGGGACGACCGGCTCAACGACTGGCCCCGACCCAGGCTGTCCATCCAGGAGTATCTGTCCGGGGAATTCGTCAAGGTGGTATATGTCCTGGCCGAGGGCGGGGATATGGCGGCACTGAAACGGGCGGTAGCCGCCCTGCCCGGCGCGGAGCTGGTGACCGGCGCCCAGTCAGGCCCCCGCTACCTGGAGATGGTGGAGCGCACCGTCAGCAAGGGGGCGGGCATCCGGCAGGCCATGGCCCTGGCGGGGCTGGAGAGGCGGAGGCTGGTGTGCATCGGCGACTATTTCAACGACGAGTCCATGCTCCGCCAGGCGGACATCGCCGCCTGCCCTTCCAATGCCGCCCAGGGCATCCAGGACATCTGCCAGCTCATCACCTGCTCCAACAACGACGGGGCGGTAGGGGAGCTGATTGAGCGGCTGGGACTGGTCTGATCTCCTGTGGCAATATACATCGCACAACGCAGAGACGCGGAGGAGCAAAAACGCTCCACCGCGTCTTTTGTCATTTCTCCGGGCCGTCGTCCGCCTCGTCGTAGTTGATCGTCCCGGCCGGGCAAGCTGCTTCCCCGGCTTTCTGCTCCAGCGGCTGGCCCTTTGTTCTCTCCCGGCGGTACTGACGGCGGGCCTTCCGGTCATATAGATGGGGTGGGACGGTGGGGCAGAACTCCGCTCCCAGCGCCTTGGCCAGCTCCAGCGCCGCGATCTCGCTGGCGTAGCCATGGTTTATCGTATTGAGGGTGGAGATGGTGGACAGGACCGAGCCATCGGCCCCCTCCACCACGATGACCCGGGTGGCCTGTCCGTTGACGGACACCTCCCGCGTATAGACCCGGCTGGCCCCGGCTGCCTGGTCTGTCCGGGCCTGGATCCCCTGCAGGGTGATAGTCCCCGTCTCAGTGTCCACCAAAATGACGGAGCGAAACACTTGGACATTATAGAACCCGACCAGGAGCCCCGCCAGCGCTGTCACGAGCAAGGCCCACCAGGAAAAGGCCAGCAGCAGCCAGAGCGCAGCCGCCCCGGCGATCAGCACGTCGCCCAGGACACAGCCGAAACGGGCCGCCGGAGCGGCCAGCGGGATCTTTTTCATGGTCAGCCCTCCCTCTAAAATGCGCCAAGCCTATTGGCTTGGTCCTCTTCGTTGATTTTATCACTTTTTCACAAAAGGTCAACCATATGCAACGCCTATCCATGTTAATTATTGACGCAATCGGTCAAAGCATTGCCCCTCGAAATCCGGTCTGCTAAAATAAGTGTGAAATAAAGGCAGGCGGGCAGCCGCCAGAAAGGATGGATCGCAATGGGACAAAATTATTTTCGGATTGATGACCGTCTGATCCACGGACAGATCGTGACAGCCTGGTGCAGCCATTTGAACATCCGGGAGATCATCGCTATCGATGACGCCCTGGCCAGCAACAGCATGCTGCAGTCCATCATGCTCATGGGAGTCCCCAAGCAGTACCAGGCCAGCGTCGTCACCATGGCCCGAGCCAAGGAGCTGTTCGCCCAGCCTTCGGAAAGCAACCGCCTGTTCATCACCCGCTTTCCTCAGGATCTCCAGCAGCTCCGGGAGGAACTCAAGACCTGTGAAATGGTGCTCATCGGCAATGCCGCCAAGCGTCCCGGCGCAAAATTCAACCTGACCAAAGGCGGCGGCAGCGTCTTCTTTGCCAGCGAGGAGGATATCCGCCTGTTCGACGAGATCGCCGCCGACGGGGTGAAGCTGATCTACCAGACCATCCCCAACTATCCGGCCCGGGAATGGTCGGACATCCGAAAGGGCATCAAGCTCAAGTGACCTGGTCCCGTTAGGGGGGCGACCCCTGGAAATAAAAAAGAGTTATGGAGGGAAACGTCTATGAACACATTGCAAGTGATCCTCATCGCCCTGTTCATCTACCTGGGCGCGATCGGGTCCATCGTGGGCAATACCATCGGCTGGTATTGTGTGGGCCGGCCTTTGATCGCCGCTTTCGTGGTGGGTCTGATCATGGGTGATATGTCCACCGCCATGCTGGTGGGCATCCCGCTGCAGATCGCCTATCTGGCCAATGTCACGCCGGGCGGCGCAGTCTCCTGGGACCTGTCCTATGCCACATATATCGGCACCGCCATGGCCATTGCCCTGAAGGGCACTGTGGGCGATGAGGCCGCCCTGGTGGGCCTGGCCTTCACCGGTGCCGGTGTGGGCGGCATGGTGGGCGGCACCATGTGGAACGTCCACTACGCCCTGGACGTGTTCGTCAACCGCTGGGCCAACAAGGTCGCCGAGGCGGGCGATACCAAAAAGATGTGGATGCCCAATATCATCGGTGGCCAGGTCATCGGCTTTTTGTGCCGGTTCGTCCCCGCCGTTATCGTGCTGACTGCCATCCGGGTGGCTGGCGATGCCGGCGGCATCGCGATCCCCGCCTGGTTCACCACCGGCATCTCCGCGTTCGGCTCTATGATGGCCGCGCTCGGAATGGGCATCATCCTGTCCTTCCTGGTGAAGAAGGGAGTCCACTGGGCTATCTTCCTGGGCGGCTTCGTGCTGGTCACTTACTTTGGGCTGAGCACCATGGCCGTGGCTGTGGTGGCCGCTATCATCGCAGTGATCTGCTACTTCGTCATGAGCAACAAGAGAGAGGAGGTCGCCTGACATGAAGTCTGTCAGCAAGAAAACCCTTCGCAAGTCGTTTTTGAACTGGTTTTTCTGGAACGGCTGCTCCCAGCAGGCGGAGACCATGCTGGGCATGGCTTTCGGCCAGTCCATGGCCCCTGTGATCGAGGAACTGTATGACACCAAGGAGGACCGCGCCGCAGCCCTCCAGCGCCACATCACCCTGTTCAACACCGAAGCCCAGGTGGGCTCTATCTGCAACGGCATCGCCATCGGTATGGAAGAGCAGCTGGCCAACGGGAACGGCACCGCCGAGGCCATCCAGGAGGCCAAAGTTGCCCTGATCGGCCCCACCTCCGCCATTGGCGACTCCCTGTGGGTAGCCACCATCATCCCCCTGCTCCTGACCATCTGCCTGTCTGTTTCCAGCGCTTTGACGACTGCTCCCTGGGTCGGCCCGCTCATCTACATCATCGTCTATCCCATCGGCACCTATCTGATGAGCTGGAAGCTGTTTACCCTCGGCTATAAGGCCGGTCTGGAAGGCGTCCAGAGGTTCATGGCTTCGGGGCAGCTGGACCGCATCATGCAGGCGATCTCCATCCTGGGCCTGATCATGGTCGGTGCTCTGACCGCCAGCTTCGTCACCTGCACGTTGAATATCGACATCAAGACCGCCGCTCAGGTCTTTGACGAGGCTACCGGTGCCTATGTGGACGGCACCATCACGGTGTTCAACCTGGATAACCTGCTCAACACCGTGTTCCCCAACATCGTGCCCCTGGCACTGACCCTGGGCGTCTACCGTCTGTACGCCAAAAAGCACTGGACCCCGCTGGCCATCATGGGCCTGATCCTGGTCCTGGCGGCCGTGCTCACCGCCATCGGCTACATCCCTGTTATCGGCGCCTACGCCTGAGGCGAAGGGCATCAGATAAAATCATAACCTTTACCCATCCAAAGGAGGAGTAACACAATGGCTCAGCTGGAATATCTGACCAAGATCATGCAGGTCATTGAGAAGATCGACAAGGAACAATCGGAAAACATCAAGGCCGCGGCCGACCTGTGCGCCGCCACCATCCACTCCGGCAAGCTGGTCCACCTGTTTGGCAGCGGACACAGCGTGCTCCCGGTCCAGGACGTGTTCCCCCGCTACGGCGGCGTGGTGGGCTGGCACCCTGTGATGGATCCCCGCCTGATGTGGAACAACGTCATCGGCCCCGGCGGCGCCCGTGAGCTGCTGTGGATCGAGCGGCAGGAGGGCTACATCGCCAACTTCCTCCAGAGCTATCATTTCCAGGAGGGAGAGGTCATGATCGTCTTCTCCCACGGCGGGCTGAACGCCGCCCCCATCGAGGCGGCCATGTACGCCAAGGAGCGGGGCCTGAAGGTCATCGCCATCACCAGCGGCGAGAACTACCAGAAGGCTACCGCCACCCACTCCTCCGGCAAAAAGCTGGGCGACCTGGCGGACATCCTCATCGACAACTGCTGCCCCCTGGAGGATGCGCTGGTGGCCATCCCCGGCTATCACCAGAAGGTGGGCGCCTCCTCCACCGTAGCGGTCATCACCATCGCCCAGTCCATCGCCTCCGAGACCGCCCTGCGGCTGGAGATGCTGGGCCATACGATGTACATCTTCGTCTCCCCCAACGTCACCGAGGTGCCCAAGGAGTATATGCACGAGGTGTATGCGGACTACCGCCGCCTGGTGTTCGAAAACTCCAACATGTGACACGCCCGCCCCATAGGAGGGAGCTTCCCGCTCCCTCCTATGGGCCTTTTGCCAGACGGCGTTCAGGGCCCACATGGGTCCCCTGGTCGGGGGCCTCATGCCGGCCCTTATTTTATGGACCACAGAG
>JAHZFC010000077.1:0-2462 GCA_019421525.1 Clostridiales bacterium | reverse complement strand
ACCGCCATGCGCCGCAACCTGGCCATGCTGGTGGGGGAGCTGGAGGGCTTTTACTTTGTCGATTTCAATGAAGAGGATTCACTGGACATCCTCCAGGACAACTTCAGTCAGGTGCTGGCCCAGTTCAGCCCGGAGGAAGAAGTCCTGTTTGCCTGCGACCTGGCGGGAGGCTCCCCCTTTCGGACCGCGGCGGTACTGTGCACCGACCATCCCAGCTGGGCGGTGGTGGCCGGCATCAACACCTCCGCCTACTCCGAGCTGTCCTTCAACCTGGAGCTGCCCGCCCATGAGCTGGCAGAGCTGGCCTGCACCGTGGCAAAAGAGACCATCCTGATGTATCCGCCGAAGGAGTGAGGATGATATGAACGCTGTGCTGCTCCCCGCCCGGCTCCAGGGCCCCCTGGGCGGCAGCTGGTGGCTGTTGGCGCTGACCCTCGTCATGATGGTGCTGGTGTTCCTGGCCCTGCGCCTGCTCTCCGCCCTGCGCACCCAGGCAGAGCGGGAGCTGCGCCGCCTGTACCAGCAGGATGTGAGGCTCTATCTGGAACGCCTGGAACACAACTCCAGGCTGAAGCTGGTCTTTCGGAAGAGCGTGCTGCTGCTCTACCAGCTGGAGGGATATATGAAGCTGGGGGATGACGAGGCGATCCGAACGCTCATCGCCCAGCTGGACCAGCTGCGCCTTCCGCCCCGGGACAAGCTGCTGTTTTTACAGGACCGGATGTCCTTTTTCGTGTCCGCCGGAGAGTGGGAAGAAGCCAGAGCCAGCCGGGATGACCTGGTGGCCTTCCTGCGCAAAACCAAGGCGGACCGGCAGGAGCAGTATCAAAAGGTCATCGCGGATGCCGACCAGATCATCGGCGTCTATGTGGACCGGGACACCAGCCTGATCCCCGCCCTGCGCGCCCAGGCGGCCGACACCGCCGATCCGGTACAGCGCGGGGTGCTCCAGTACCGTCTGGCCAAGCTCTATCATTTCGCCGGAGACATCGACATGCGGCGGGTCTATCTGAAACGTGCCGCAAAAAACTTGAAAAATACGTATTATGCGGTTATGATTAAAGAGGCGCTGGAGGACCCCTCTGTCCTGGAGCGCCAATGAGGAGGAACACGTATGGTATCCTTTGAATATCTCATCCACGATCCCATGGGCCTGCATGCCCGTCCGGTGGGCCTGGTGGTCAAGGCAGTCAAGCCTTACCAGGATTCCCAGATCACCATCACCCACAATGGGAAGCAGGCGGACGCCAAACGGATGTTTGCCGTCATGGGGCTCCAGGCCAAGCAGGGCGAGACCATCACCGTCTCCGTGGAAGGCGGGGCAGAACAAGAGGTCGCGGACCAGATCCGCGCCATTTTCGAGGCGGAACAGCTCTGAGAAGCGTTTCCGCCTGCGCTGACAGAGAGGGAGGACCGGTATGGGAAATATTTTGATCCAGATGGCGGAGATCAAGGACCTGTCCCCCTCTGAACGCCATGTGGTGGACTATATTTTGGAACACTACCAAGAGGTGTGCAGCATGGGCATCGTGGAGCTGGGAGAGAAGACCTTCACCTCCACCACCACGGTCAAGCGGCTCTGCCGGAAGCTGGGTGTGGACAGCTACACGGACTTTCGTCTCCGCCTGTCCGCTGCTCAGGACAATTTTATGCACCAGGATATCCTGAACAGCGACCAGGCCCCAGTCAACCGCTACGATTCTGTGTCTGAGATCCTGGAAAAGGTATCTCACCAAAACGCCTCGTCCATTTTAGAGACCAGCCGTATCGTGGACTCAGCTATTTTGGAACAGGTCGTCTCGCTGATGGCCGCAGCAGCACGGATCGACTTCTATGGAGTGGGGCCGTCCAATATGGTGGCTCAGGATGCCCAGCTCAAGTGCATGCGCCTGAAGATCCCCTCCTGTGCCTTCTGCGACCGGGTCTCCATGCTCATGAACGCCAAGAGCTGCGGCGAGGGCGCCTTGGCCTTTCTCATCTCCTACACTGGAGAAACTGACGACATCATCGAGGTCGCCCAGGAACTGCGC
The DNA here is from genome assembly GCA_019421525.1 of Clostridiales bacterium. Lineage (GTDB taxonomy): Bacteria > Bacillota > Clostridia > Oscillospirales > Oscillospiraceae > Enterenecus. The sequence goes on along the minus strand of JAHZFC010000077.1, from coordinate 432 downwards.
AAGCACCGGGTGCCCACTGTTGCGATCACCTCCTCGTCTGATAATTCGGTCGCCCGTATCAGCCAGTACACCTTGTGTGTGGACGCCAGCGAGAGCTGGGACCGTCTGGGCGGCATGTCCAGCCGCATTTCCACGCTCAATGTCATCGATGCTCTGTTTACCGCCCTGTTGAACACCAACTATGATCAATATATCCGCAGTATGGTGGACACCTGCGTCAATAACCGCCGGCTCCCCCTGTGACCTGTGATATGATATAGTATCGAAGCTCGATTTGAGACAAAGGTCCGCTCCTATGGAGCGGACCTTTGTTGCGCTTCTCAGCGAGGGGATATCAAGAGAAAAAGGGGATATTTTTGGGATAAACTGTAAAAAGAGGGGATAGCTTATCAACGGGGAGGGAGGAACTGGAAGAGATCCGTTGATAAGGTC
>JAHZFC010000076.1 GCA_019421525.1 Clostridiales bacterium | reverse complement strand
TTGAAGCAGTAGGGCAGGTCCCGGCCGTGATCGCGGTACAGGGAGGCCGCGGCGGTCACCACCAGGGGGATGCCCTTATAGGCCGGGCCGAACAGGGCGGTGATGCCCTCGGGCATGTTCTCCTGGATGCAGGCGGCGTAGTAGTCCCCCAGCCGGGCGGCCTGTGCGCCGGTCTTGTAGTTGCCGGTGTTGACGAAGTAGGGGGTCTTGCGGCCGGACTTGGTGGTGAAGTCCCCGAAGGTGAGCACGCCGGAGCGCACCATGAAGTGGATGAATCCTTCCCGGTAGGTCATACTGATCTCTCCCGACTGTCTGATTTTGTCGCATCCGATTATAGCATGATCCCAGGCCCGGCACAAGCGGGAGAACGGCAATTTTTCCCGGAGGGGCCGGGACAGGGCAAAAAAGAAAACTCCCCAAAACGGGGAGCTCATGAGTGGCAGATGGGCAAAATTTTCATAGAATGGGGCAAAGGGGGGATGAGGATGGACCAGGAGCGGCAGGAGCTGTGTACACAGCTAGCCCAGGTGGACCAGGCCATGGCATTTATTCTGGCCATCATCGCCGGGGTCTCCCTGTCCTTCACAGCCACGTCGGTCCAGCGGGACGCCATCTGCGCCGCCCTCCGGGGGGAGGGGGCGGACACCTGGGCGGTCTACCCCCTGCGCCATACGGCCAACAGCCTGGTAGTGGGGGCGCTGGGCTTTTTCCTGTGCCTGGCCATCAAGACCTGGCGGCAGACCGGCCAGGCGGACTGCATCGCCGCCCGGTCCGCCTGGTCCAACCTGGTGGCCTCCGCCCTGGTGCTGGCAGCCGCCCTCATCCGCTTCCAGGACACGGAGCTCAGCCGCGGCCAGAGCGCTGAGCCTGGGGACGAAACACCCGGTTGAAGTCCCGGGGCGTCTTGGCGGTGAAGGTGATGGGCTGTCCGGTGGCGGGGTGGAGGAAGGACAGCTCATTGGCGTGCAGGCACAGCCGGCCGATGGGGTCGGTGCGGGCGCCGTACTGCTTGTCCCCGGCGATGGGGCAGCCCAGCTCCTTCATGTGGACCCGGATCTGGTTCTTGCGCCCGGTGTCGATGGAGATGTCCAGCAGGGAGTAGCCGTTGGCCGACTTGAGCACCTCATAGTTGGTGATGGCCTCCTTGGCCCCGGGGCCGGGGGCGCCGGAAAAGATCATGTGGGTGCGGGTCTCCACCAGCCAGGAGCGGATGGTGTCCCGGTCCAGCCGGGGCCTGCCCTCCACCAGGGCCCGGTAGCCCCGGCGGGTGATGATGTCGTTCCATCTGGACTGGAACAGCTCCTTGGTCTGGGCGTCCCGGGCGAACATCAGTACCCCGGAGGTGTCCCGGTCCAGCCGGTGGAGGACGAAGATCCTGTTGTCGATATGCTGGCTCTTCACATAGTCGGTGACCATGTGGTAGGCGGTGCGGGTCTTTTCCCTGTCTGTGGCCACGCTGAGCAGCTTGGCCGGCTTGTTGACCACGATGAGGTGCTCGTCCTCATAGAGCAGGGGGAAGGGGAGCGTCCCGCTCTTGGGGGCGGGGACGGACAGGATGGTGACCACCTGGCCGGGAGCCAGGGGGGTGTCGAACTGGGAGGTGGGCCTGCCGTCCACGGTCACCAGCTTGTGTGACAGCAGGGATTTGATGTTGTTGCGGCTCTTCCCCTTGATCTGGGAGAGCAGAAAGGGCAGCAGGGCGGTGGGCTCAGAGACGGTGTAGCTGGTCTCCCGGGCCCGGTCCCGGCGCTGAGGGGCGATCTTCATAGTCATCCCGCCTTCTTCTGTATCGAGTGAGAAAAGTATACCACGGTTTTGGGAAATTGTCACGGAAAACCGGACGAGCCCGCCGCCGGACGAAGGCGGGGCGGGCACAGTGTCCCATGGACCGGCCCGGCTTTACATCCGGTCGGGGACATGCTAAGATGGGAAAGACCGGCTTACGCGCCGCCCACCGGGGGCGCGGGAAAGGAGAGCACACAGCAATGGAACAGATCGAGCTGCGCCCCGAGGGGGCGGAGGACCGCCGGGCAGTGGAGGAGCTGACCCGGGAGGCATTTTGGAACGTCTACGGGCCAGGCTGCGCGGAGCACTACCTGGTCCACATCATGCGGGAGGACCCGGTCTTTGTGCCGGAGCTGGACTATGTGGCGGCCCAGGGCGGCCAGGTGGTGGGCAGCATCCTGTACACCCGGGCGGAGATCCTGGGGACGACGGAGAGGAGCGGCCCGTGCTCTGCTTTGGGCCCATCTCGGTGCTGCCCCGGAAGCAGGGGCAGGGGGTGGGCCTGGCGCTGATCGGGCGGACCAAGGACCTGGCCCGCCGGATGGGGCATCGGGCCATCGTGATCACCGGGGACCCGGAGTACTACCGGAGGGCGGGATTCGTCCCGGCGGAGACCTTCGGCATCCGCACGGCGGGAGACGAATACGCCGCCGCCCTGCTGGCCTGTGAGCTGGAGCCCGGGGCGCTGGCGGACGCCGCCGGACGTTTCGTGGAGGCCCCGGTGTACCAGCTGGACGAGAAGGCCGTGGAGGAATTTGACCAGGGCTTCCCGCCCAGGGAGAAGCGGTCCGGCCTGCCCTCCCAGCGGCGGTTTTTGGAGCTGGCGGCACAGACCCGGCCGAGGGACGGGGCCTGACATCGGATCCCGCCTGCCCTTCGTTGGGGAGGGGGCGGAGCGGTCAGCCTTCCAGCACCGCTTCCGCCACTTTGATGCCGTCCACGGCTGCGGAGGTGATGCCCCCGGCGTAGCCCGCCCCCTCCCCGCAGGGATACAGCCCCCGCAGGCCGGGGGACTGGTAATGTTCATCCCGGAGGATGCGCACCGGGGAGGAGGAGCGGGTCTCCACCCCGGTGAGGACGGCGTCCGGGCAGGCAAAGCCGTGGAGCTTCCGGTCAAAGATGGGCAGGGCATCCCTCAGGGTGTCCAGCACATAGCCCGGCAGGGCGCCCTCCAGGCTGCCCCAGGCCACCCCGGGGCGGTAGGTGGGCAGGATGGCGCCCGGCCCCGTGGAGGGCCGCCCGGCCAGGAAGTCCCCCACCCGCTGGGCGGGGGCGGAGAAATTGGCTCCGCCTTTCTCCCAGGCGGCTTTTTCCCACCGCTCCTGGAAGCGCACCCCGGCCAGGGGCCCGTCCCCGCCGAAGTCGGCCGGAGACACCCCCACCAGGAAGCCGCCATTGATATTGGCCCCGTCCCGGGCCCGGAGGGACATGCCGTTGGTGACCACCTGGCCATCGCCGCTGGCGGCGGCCACCACCTGGCCGCCGGGGCACACACAGAAGGTGAAGGCGGACCGGCCGGTGGGCAGGTGGCAGGCCAGCTTATAGTCGGCGGCGGGCAGTTTGTCCCAGAAGTCGCCGAACTGGGCCCGGCTGACCGCCTCCTGTTGGTGCTCGATGCGCACGCCGATGGCGAAGCTCTTGGCCTCCATGGGCAGGCCGGCGTCGAAGAGCATCTGGAACGTGTCCCGGGCGGAGTGGCCGGGGGCCAGCACCAGGGCCTCGCAGGGCAGGTCATAGGGCCCGCCCCCGGCCATGACGGTGAGGTTGGACAAGTGGCCGTCTCTGCCCCTCAGGCCCCACAGCTGGTGCCCGAACCGGACCTCAGCGCCCAGGGAGAGCAGCTCCTGCCGCATGGACTTGACCACCTGGCGGAGCACATCGGTGCCGATGTGGGGCTTGTGGGACCACTGGATGTCCTCCGGCGCGCCGTGGGAGACAAAGGTGGAAAACACGTGGCTGATGCGGCTGTCGCGGATGCCGGTGGTGAGCTTTCCATCGGAGAAGGTGCCCGCGCCCCCCTCGCCGAACTGCACATTGGAGGCGGGGGACAGCGCTCCGGTGGACCAGAACTGTTCCACGTCGGCGGCGCGCCTGTCCACGTCCCGGCCCCGCTCCAGCACGATGGGGGGCACTCCCGCCCGGGCCAGGGTGAGGGCGGCGAACAGCCCCGCCGGGCCCATGCCTACCACCACCGGCGGGTGGGGGAGGGCCCGCTTGGCCTGGGGCGGCACATAGGGACGCTCCTCCCACCGGGCCACCCCCTTGGGGGGGCGGCGGAGGATGCGCTCCTCGCCCTTGACCGCCGCCTTCACCGAGCAGACCAGATGGACGTCCTGCTTTTTCCGCGCGTCGATGGACTGCCGGGTGAGGGACAGCTCCAGGATGTCCCCCGGGCGGACGCCCAGCGCCTTGGCGGCTTTTTCTCTCAGCTCCGCCTCGCCCGCGCCCACGGGCAGCCGGAGGTCAGATAGGGTCAGCATCAGATCGGCCTCCCAGTCAAAAAATGCGCCCTTCCAGTGGGGACCGGAAGGGCGAGGGTAGGTTCAGTGGGTCTCGCGGAGCAGCTTCTCCCCGGCGGTGTAGATGTCCCCCGCCCCCACGGTGAGGATCAGGTCGCCGCTCTGGGCCAGGCGGCGCAGGGCGGCGGTGACGTCGTCCAGGGTGGGGCAGTAGACGCTGCCCGGGATCTGGCCGGCCAGGTCCTGGGAGGAGATGCCCAGGGTGTTGGTCTCCCGGGCGGCGTAGATCTCCGCCAGCAGCGTCACGTCCGGCCGGCGCAGTACCTTGACAAAGTCGTCGAACAGCTCATGGGTGCGGGAGTAGGTGTGGGGCTGGAAGGCGCAGATGATCCGCCGGTAGCCCAGGGTCTCGGCGGTGTCCAGCAGGGCGGACAGCTCGCCGGGGTGGTGGGCGTAGTCGTCATAGATCCGGGCGCCGTTGTACTCCCCCTTGTACTCGAACCGGCGGCCGGGCAGGCGGAAATCCCGCAGGCCCCGCTCCACCGCCTCGCCGGGGACGGCCAGGGCGATGGCGGCCGCGGCGGCGGCCAGGGCGTTCTTCACATTGTGCACCCCGGGGACGGACAGCTCCACATGGGCATAGGGGGCGTCGTGGTAGAGCACGTCGAACCGGCCAAAGCCGTGGTCAAAGGTCAGATCGGCTGCGCGGACGTCCCCCCGCTCCAGCCCGAAGGTGAGCATGGGCCGCGTCTCCCCGGCCAGGGTGGCCATGGTGTTCTCGTCCTCGCAGTTGGCCACGATGAGGCCCCCCTCGGGCACCCGGTCGGCGAAGGCGCGGAAGGAGTGCTCCACGTCCTCCAGGTCCTTGAAGAAGTCCAGGTGGTCGGCCTCGATGTTCAAAATAACGGCGATGGTGGGGAAGAAGGACAAAAAGGAGTTGCAGTACTCGCAGGACTCCAGGATGATGGTGTCCCCGTGGCCCACCCGGTGGCCCGACCCCAGCAGGGGCAGGGTGCCGCCGATCATCACCGTGGGGTCCAGCCCGGCGGCCATGATGATGTGGGTGCACATGGAGGTGGTGGTGGTCTTGCCGTGGGTGCCGGAGATGCACAGGGCGTTGCGGTAGTCCCGCATGATGGCTCCCCAGGCCTGGGCCCGTTCGAACACCGGGATGCCGGCGGCATGGGCGGCGGCGATCTCCGGGTTGTCGTCGTGGACGGCGGCGGTGCGGATGACGCAGTCCGCCCCCTGCACGCTCTCGGGCAGGTGGCCGATGGTCACCTGGATGCCCAGGGAGCGCAGGTGGGCCACGGCGGCGCTCTCCTGCCGGTCCGAGCCGGTGATGACCATGCCTGCGCCGTGGAGCACCTCGGCCAGGGGGGCCATGGATACCCCGCCGATGCCCACCAGGTGGGCCCGCCTGCCGGGCTGCATATACTCGCGGATGTTATTGACTGTCATGTTCATACCCCATATAATAGTCAGATAAACGCGTTGGCGTGAAAATGTAGGGTTTCCGGCGATATGCCGGGCTCTAAAGCAACTTATTATACTACGGGAAACAGGAAATGGCAACCTGGGATTTTGCCAAAAAGACGGCCGGATGGCCGGGAGGACGGCATGGAACTGGAAAAGCGAAACATCGGCCATATCCCCGCCCTGTGGATGGGGGAGGGGACGCGGGGCGGATACCTGTTCCTCCATGGAAAGCAGGGGCGAAAGGAAGAGGCGATCTCCTTTGCCCGGCAGGCCGTACCCATGGGGTACCGGGTGCTGGCCATCGACCTGCCAGAGCACGGGGAGCGGGAGAACAGCGGGGAAAAGCTGCTGCCCTGGGTGGCGGTGCCTGAGATCAGGGCGGCCTGTGAGCTGCTGCGGCAGAGTTGCGGGAGCGTCCGGGTCCGGGCCAACAGCATCGGCGCCTGGCTGGCCATGGAGGCCCTCCAGAGGGAGCGGGTGGAGAAGGCGCTGTTCGTCTCCCCGGTGGTGGATATGGAGGGGCTCATCCGGACCATGATGGGCTGGGCCAACGTGACGGAGGGGGAGCTGGAGCGGGCCGGGGAGATCCCCACCCGGTTCGGGGAGACCCTGTCCTGGGAGTACCTGCGCTGGGTCCGGGCCCACCCCGTCACATGGCGGGCGCCCACCGCGGTCCTCTACGGGAGCGGGGATACCCTTATCTCCCGGGAGATGGTGGACCAGTTCCTGGCCAAGACCGGGGGAGCGCTCACCGTGATGGAGGGCGGGGAACACTGGTTCCACACTCCGGAGCAGATGAAGGTGCTGGAAGCGTGGGAGCGGGCGAACCTATGACCACATTTTAGTAAAAGTATAGGCGGGATCATGCCCATTTAGACGGGAGGGACGGGCCATGGCGGAAAAGATCAACATCCCCCCCGGCGTGGCCGCCCTGCGGGACAAGCTCATCCAGGCGGGCCACCGGGCCTGCCCGGTGGGGGGCTGCGTCCGGGACAGCCTGCTGGGCCGCACACCGGGGGACTGGGATATGTGCACCTCCGCCCGGCCGGAGGAGCTGTTGGCCCTGTTTCCACGGGCCGTCCCCACCGGGGGCGCCCACGGCACCGTCACCGTGCCCACGGACAGCGGGCCGGTGGAGGTGACCCCCTTCCGCCGGGAGGGGGGATACTCCGACGGGCGGCACCCGGACCGGGTGGCCTTCGGGGCCAGCCTGGAGGAGGACCTGGCCCGGCGGGATTTCACCGTCAACGCCATGGCCCTGGACGAGAATGGGGACATCGTGGACCTGTTCGGCGGGCGGGCCGATCTGGAGCGGGGCCTCATCCGGTGCGTGGGACAGCCGGAGGAGCGTTTCCGGGAGGACGCCCTGCGGATGCTCAGGGGGGTGCGCTTTGCCGACCAGCTGGGCTTTGATATAGAGCGGGAGACGTTGTCTGCCATGGCCCGGTGCGCCCCCATGGCCGCCCGGGTGTCCGCCGAGCGGGTGGGGGCGGAGGTGGAAAAGACCCTGTGTGCCCCCCACCCGGACCGGGGGGCGCTGTGGTTCTCCCTGGGTCTGCTGGACAGCTATCTGGACCGGCCGGGGCGGCTGCCGGATCTGTCCGGCCTGGAGAAGCTGCCCCCGGAGCCCATGGCCCGGTGGGCGGGGCTGTGCGCCGCCCTGCTGGATGCGGGGGCGGTGGAGGATGCTGCCGCCTTTCTCAAGCACCTGCGCCGGGACAAACGGACGGTCCGCCGGTGCGCCGGAGCGGCGGAGCTGGCCCGGGGCGGCGTGCCAGAGGACGCGGCAGGATGGCGGCACGCCCTGGCCGCATATGGGCGGGAGGTGTGCCGCCTGGCCGCTCTGCTGGCGGGAGACGGCCTGTTGGAACAAGTGCTGGCCCAGCGGCCCTGCGTCCGGGCGGAGGACCTGGCCCTGTCCGGCGGGGACCTGGCCGCCCTGGGGCTGTCCGGCCCCGATATCGGCCGGGCCCAGCGGGCCCTGCTGGAGCGGGTGCTGGACGACCCGGAGGACAACACGCCGGAACGGCTCCGGCAGTATTTGGCGCGGACGGGACATATTTGAACTCCGCCCTGGGCACACTGGGGGCGAGGTGATACGGATATGGACCTGTCAAAGCTGTCCAACGAGGAATACGGCCGCTATGTGGGGGAGAAGGAAAAGACCTCCCCGCTGTGGAAGGACATGGCGTGGGCCTTCTGCGTGGGCGGGCTCATCTGCACGGGGGGCCAGGCGCTGTCCAACCTGTACCAGAGCTGGGGGGTCAGCCAGGACGACGCGGGCACCTGGGTGTCCATCACTCTGGTGTTCCTGGCCGCCCTGCTCACCGGCCTGGGGGTGTTCGACGACATCGCCCGCCGGGCGGGGGCGGGCACCCTGGTGCCCATCACCGGGTTTGCCAACGCCATGGTGTCCCCGGCCCTGGAGTTCAAGAGCGAGGGTCTGATCCTGGGCACCGGCGCCCGCCTGTTCACCGTGGCCGGTCCGGTGCTGGCGTACGGGATCGGTGCCAGCGTGATCTACGGGCTGATCTTGTGGGTGGTGGGGCTGTTCTGACGTGAGCCTGACAAAAACCTGGCGGAGCTCATACCAGCTGGTATGGGCTCCGCCAGGTTTTTCCGTAAACGCACACCGGACAGGCAAGTTGTCCGCCCTTTTTTCATATCCTGTCCAGAGGTGATGGACATGGAGCGGAAGGAAAGTCTGCTGGAGCGGGCCAGCCAGGCCCTGGAGCTGCCCGGGGACGCCCTGGGCGGCCTGCCCCGGATCGAGCTCATGGGGGACCGGGAGCTGCGCATGGAGGCCCACAAGGGCATCCTGGCCTATGGAGACGAGGAGATCCTCATCTCCGGGGGCAAGCTGGTGGTGCGGGTGCGGGGAAGCGCCTTGGAATTGAAGTCCATGAACCCCGCCGAGCTGCTCATCACCGGACAGATCTTGTCCCTGGACTTCTCCTGAGCCTATGAAACGACTGATCAACTGGCTGCTGGGCTATGTGGAGGTCCGGGCGGAGGGGGCCTTCCCCGAGCGGCTTTTGAACCTGTGCGCCCAGAACCGCCTGGCCTTCTGGGCCCTGTCCTGGAGGGACGAGACCTCCTTCACCTTCCGCATCCGCCTCAAGGACCTGCCCCGCCTGCGGCAGTATGCCCAGTGGGCCATGTGCGCCCTCCACGAGGCGGGGCGGCGGGGCGGGCTGGCCGCCCTGCTGCGCTGGCGCAGGCGCTGGGGGTTCGTGGCCGGGGCGGTGCTGGCCTTTCTGGCCATGGCGGTGCTGTCCCGGTTCGTGCTGGTGGTGGAGGTGACGGGCAACGAGACCGTCCCCACGGCTATCATCCTCACCGAGCTGCAGCGGCTGGGGGTCAGACCGGGGGCCTACGGCCCCTCCCTGGACCGGACCGCCCTGGCCAACGAGGCCCTCATCGCCCTGCCAGAGCTGTCCTTTATGGCCATCAACCTCCACGGCACCCGGGTGGAGGTGGTGGTGCGGGAGGCGGAACAGGTCCCAGAGATGCTGGACGAGAGCACCCCCGCCGACGTGGTGGCCGCCGCCGACGGCATCATCCTGGACATCCACACCAGCGCCGGCCGGGCTATGTTCGAGGACGGGGACACGGTGGCCAAGGGGGAGGTGCTCATCTCCGGTGACGTGGAGCTGCGCAAGCCCGAGGGCAGCGACTACGATATCGGCAAGCTGGTGGTGCGGGCCGCCGGGGAGGTCACCGCCCGGACCTGGCGCACCCTGGAGGCGTCCATCCCCCTCACCGCCCAGGTCAAGGAGTACACCGGGCGGGAAAAGTCCCTGTGGTCGGCGAAAATTTTGTGGGGCACCCTTGAATTTTACGGAAACAGTAGCATTTCCTACGAGAAGTATGATAAAATAGCTCAGGACCACACCCTCACCCTGTTTGGCCGCGCCCTGCCCTTTGGCATCCGGCAGGTCACCTGCCGGGAGTATACCCTCACGGAGCAGGCGGTGGACGCGGACGCGGCCCGGGCCATGCTGGAGGAGGAGCTGCTGCGGCAGCTGGACGCCATATTGGCCGACAGCCAGGGACAGGTCCTGCGGACGGACTTCACCGCCCGGCAGTCTGGCGGCCTGCTCACCGTCACCATGCTGGCCGAGTGCCAGGAGCAGATCGGCGTGACCGTGGAGCGGGAGGGGGAGACCGGGCGGGTCTACGGAGAAAATACCGCCGGAGATGGGGACGGACAGTGACGCCCGGCCCACAGGCGGAGAGCCCCTGTCCGGGGGCGATACAAAGGAGCGAAGCGAATGACAGAACAGATCATCAGCATCGAGCGCATGGAGCAGGCCGTCAACCTCTTCGGGCTGTTCGACGAGAACATCCGGCTGATCGAGCGGGAGCTGGGGGTGTCGGTGGTCAACCGGGACTCCAATTTGAAGATCAGCGGCGAGGGGGAGAACGTGATGCTGGCCGTCCGGGCCATCCAGGGGCTGCTGTCCCTGTCCGCCCGGGGGGAGGCCATCAGCGAGCAGAACGTGCGCTATATCATCGAGCTGGTGCGCAGCGGCAACGAGGGCAAGATCGCCCAGCTGGCCGGGGACGTGGTGTGCGTCACCGCCAAGGGCAAGCCCATCAAGCCCAAGACACTGGGCCAGAAGCAGTACGTCCAGGCCATCAAGAACAACACCGTCACCCTGGGAGTGGGCCCCGCCGGCACGGGCAAGACCTATCTGGCCGTGGCCGCGGCGGTGGCCGCCTTCCGGGAAAAG